>DASPKR010000547.1:0-8476 GCA_035627975.1 Pyrinomonadaceae bacterium
TTCTGGAAGAGCTGGTCGAAGAAGATGCCGTAGCCGCCGCGGACGACCGTGCGGCCCGTCCCCGTCGGGTCCCAGGCGAACCCTAGGCGCGGCTGGAACTCCTTCCAGCTCGGCGTCGAGCGGCTGAGCTTCGAGGGGTCGGCCGTGAGCGCGCGGGCGAGCGGGTGGTTGAGCTGGCGCAGGAGGGCGAAGGTGCGGTTGTTGGTCTGGTCGGGCAGGTTCCCGATGTTGGCGTCCCAGCGCAGGCCGAGGTTGAAGGTGAGGTTGGGCCTGACCTTCCAGTCGTCCTGCACGTAGAAGGCGAGCTGGTGCAGATTCTGGGCGTGGCTCGCCTCGCCGGTGGCGAACGAGATGGACTGCACGACGCCGGGCGTCGCGAACCCTTGCGGCAGCGCCGCGATGGTCGAGGGCGGGTCGAAGAAGGTGACGGTGTAGCCGCTGGAGCCGAAGAAGAAGTAGCCGTCGAGCTTGGTGTGGATGTAGTTGGTGCCGAACTTGAGGCCGTGGTTGCCGGCCTGCATCGAGAAGTCGTCGCGGAACTGGTACTTGCGCTCCAGCGTCGCCTGCGGGGTGTTGACGTTCGGCCCGATCTCGATGCCGCCCGGGAAGACGAGGCGCGGGTTGGTCGTCACGCCCAAGATTTCGTTCTTGAAGTCCTGGAAGTGGAAGACGAACTGGTTGAGCTTCGTCGGGCTGATGGTGTAGGTGTGGTTGGTGACGAAGCTGTAGAGCTTGTTGTTGGTCAGGTTGCCGCCCGTCAGGTCGGTGGTCGCGGGGTTCGGCACCTGGTCGTTGGGCGAGTCGTTCTTCTGGAAGGCGAAGCGGTAGAACATCGTCTGGTTCGAGGTCAGGCGGTGGTCCACCTTCCCCGTGAGAAGCGTGTCGTTGTAGGGGGTGGGGATTTCGGAGACCACTTCGGCCCCGGGGACGAAGCCGAGCTGCGTGAAGGCGTCCTGCCGGACGGCCACGTTCTGCCGCTCCCGGAAGCGCTCCAGCGCGAAGAAGAAGAAGAGCTTGTCCTGCTTGATCGGCCCGCCGATGGAACCGCCTATCTCCTGGCGGCTGAACGAGGGCTTGCGGAAGTTCGGGTCGGCGACCTCGCGCTGCTTCTCGAAGAAATCGAGCGCGCGCAGCTTCTCGTCGCGGAAGTTGCTGAACAGCGAGCCGTGGAACTCATTGGTGCCCGACTTGGTGATGACGTTCACCACCCCGCCGACGGCGCGCCCCTGCTCGGCGGTCCAGCGGTGCTGCAGGACCTGGAACTCCTGTATCGACTCGTAGGGGAAGTTTTGCAGGAGGCTCCCGACGACGTTGTCCTTGTTGTCGCCGCCGTCGACGTTGACGTCGACCTGCCTGCCGTCCCCGCCGTTGAAGGCGACGTTGCCGACGCGCGTCTTGGTCGGGTCGAAGTTACCGACGGGGCGCGCCTCCGGCATGATGACCGAGAGGCTGGCGAACGTGCGGTTTAGCAGCGGAAGGTTCTCGACCTCGATGGGGGTGACGACGCCGCCCAGCTCGGACTTCGTCGTCTCTATCGTCAGCGCGGCTGACGACACCTCGACCGTCTCGGTTATCTGCCCGGGCCTGAGGTCGAAGTTCAGCGTCAGCTTCGCGCCGACGTTGAGCTCCAGCCCCTTGGCGAGCGCCCTGCTGAAGCTCGGGGCCTCGGCCGTTATGTCGTAAGTGCCCGGCTGCAACTGCGTAATGGTGTAATTGCCGTCCTCGCCCGTCTGCGTGGAACGCTCCTGTCCCGTGCCCGTGTTGCGCGCCGTTACGTTGGCGTTCACGACCGCCGCGCCGTTCTGGTCGAGCACGCGGCCCGTGATGTCGGCGGTCGTGACCTGCGCGGACGCATCGGTTGCGAAGGAGAGGGCGAGGGCGAGGGCAAAGCTTCTGAGTAGAACTTTCGAGATAGAATTCACGGCTGACGCCTCCTTTTGAGAATCCCGTCGCGAGAAGATCGGGAGCGTGTGGCAGCTTAAAACCCTGGCTCGGTGTCGGGCTCCGGCTAGGACCGGTCTGTAGCGGTTTGAAGTCGGCAAATAGTATTCCACCGGCCGGCGGGGCCGTCAATGCATAATTTTCCCGCCAAACGGCGCGCGCCCCCGCCCGCGCGCAGGCCCGGCTTATCCGAATTCTTAAACGTCTTGGATTTTATGGATGAGGGGGAGGGGGCGGCTACTTCTTGAGGAAGCGGGCGATGCCGCGCCGGCAGTCTTCGGTCATGCGGGCGACGGCGTTGAGGTCGGCGCCGGATTGGAGCGCGGCGTCGAACGCCATGCCGTCCATGTGGTAGAGCAGGCGCTTCGTGAGCGTGACGGCGGTGCGGCTCACGCGCTCGAAGCCGGAGACGTACTTTTCGACCTCGGCCTCGAACGCGTCGTCGGGGAAGACGTGGTTAACGAGGCCGGCGCGCTCGGCCTCCGAGGCGGTCAGCTCCGCGCCGCGCGTCACCAGCTCGAAGGCGCGCTTCTCCGAGACGTTGCGGCGCAGTATCGCCATCACCATCGCGGGGACGAAGCCTATCTTGACTTCCGGGTAGCCGAAGCGCGCCGACTCGGCCGCGAGCACGATGTCGCAGGCCGTGGCGAGCCCGCACCCGCCCGCGAGCGCGCGCCCGCGCACGGCAGCCACGACCGGCACCCTCACGCGGCGTATGAGCGAGAAAAGCTCCGCGAGCGACTGCGCGTCTTCTAGGTTCTCGGTTATCGAGCTTTCGGAAATCTTCTGAAGCGAGGCGAGGTCTGCGCCGGAGCAGAAGTCGGCGCCCGCGCCCGTGATGACGACTACGCGGACATCGGGGCGCGCGTCGGCGTCGCGAAGGGCTTCCTTCAGGGCGGCGACGAGGGCGTCGTTGAGCGCGTTGCGCTTCCCCGGCCGGTTGAGCGTAATCAGCGCTACCGGGCCCTCGACTGCGTAGATGACGGGGCTGCTGTTCTCCATATGACAGGGGCCGGGGCTAGAGGCTAGTTAAGAGCCTTCACAGGCCCCCAGCCTCTGCTTTCACCCTTCCAGAAAACTCATTAGCGCGGCGCTCACTTCCGCGTGGAACTCCTGTTGGGCCCAGTGGCCGCTCCGGGCAAGGCGGAGTTCCGTGTAGGGCGCGTTGACGTAGTCGGCCACGCCCCTGACGGTCTCGGGGACGATGGCGAAGTCGCGCTCGCCGTAGATGAAGAGGGCGGGGACGCGAATCTTCTCGGCCGCGGGGAACTCCCTACGCTCGAAGGCTCGGCGCAGGAGCGCGCGCAGGTTCGCCCGGTAGTAGTTTATGCCGGCCGTGAGCGCGCCCGGCTCGCGAAGCGCCGACTTGAAGACGGCAACGTCTTCGGGCTTGAAGGTGCCGGGGCGAGCCGTCGAGCGCATCATGCGGTCGAGCGCGGCGTAGTCGTCGCGGCTCACCCACCACTCGGGCAGCGACGGGAGCTGGAAGAAGAACATGTACCAGCTCCGCAGGAGTTGCCGCATCGTCATGTTCCGAGCCCAGACGGCGGGCGGCGGCACTTGCAGCGCGGCGACCTTCGAGACGTAGTCGGGGTAAAGTTGCGCCGCCGCCCAGGCGACGGCCGCGCCCCAGTCGTGGCCGACGACGGCGGCCTCCCGCGCGCCGAAGTGGCGTATAAGGCCGGTCACGTCGTCAACCAACCGATCCACCCGGTAATCCT
This sequence comes from Pyrinomonadaceae bacterium, assembly GCA_035627975.1. Taxonomy (GTDB): domain Bacteria; phylum Acidobacteriota; class Blastocatellia; order Pyrinomonadales; family Pyrinomonadaceae; genus QHXN01. The sequence goes on from DASPKR010000547.1 coordinate 3,663, forward strand.
CGACGCTCGACGGCTTGTCGCTCAGGTTGTAGCCGCGCATGTCGGGGGCGACTACGCGGAAGCGCTCGCCGAGGGCGGCGAGCTGGTGACGCCATGAGTACCAGCACTCGGGGAAGCCGTGCAGGAGTATGACGAGGCGGTCGCCCCCGCCGCGCTCGGCGTAGTGCAGACGCACGTCGCCGACCTGCGCGTAGCCGTGGCGCACCGACTGGTCGAGACTGCTGAGAGCGTCGCCCATACCCAATCAGATTTACTCGGCGAGGCCGAGGCGGCGGGCCTCTTCGTCCGGGACTTCAATCTCCATTCGGAGAAGCGCCGTCGAGAAGGTCTTGCCCTGCGCGTCCGTCATGAGCGAGAGCGTGCCGCCGCCGCCGAGCGACTCGTGCAGTAGGAAGTTGAGGGCCGAGAGGTTCGGAAGCTCGAAGCGCTCGACCCCGCCCTTGCAGATGCCGCGGAAGTGCTCCTTGACGCGCTCGGCCGTCACCTCGCGCGCGAGCAGCGGGTAGAGGTCGTCGCGGAGCGCCATCAGCCCCACGTTCGCCGTGTCGCCCTTGTCGCCCGAGCGCGCGTGCGCGAGTTTAACGAGTTGGATTCGCATAACGGTGAACAGTCAGTCATCGGCCCGCGGGTAGCTTCTCATAAAGCGATAGCAGGTGGAAGGCCGCGACGACGAGCGAGTGGTTGATGCGGCCCTCGCGAATGAGCGGGGTGATTCGCTCAAGCGGGACGAGGCGGACGACCGTCTGCTCCGTGCCTTCGTCCGCGGGCCGTTGCCGTCGCTCGGCGCCGCGCGCGAGGAAGGTGTGCAGCCGGTTGCCCTGAATCGCGGGGTTGGGGCGCGTGCTGCCCAGATCTATCAGCTCCGGGGCGGCGTAGCCCGTCTCTTCGAGAAGCTCGCGGGCGGCCGTCTCGCGCGCGCCCTCGCCCTCGTCAACCATCCCGCCCGGTATCTCGAGCGAGACCTCGCCCGTGCCGTGGCGGTAAAGCTCTACGAGGACGACATCGCCGCCCGCCGTGACGGGGATGACGTTCACCCAGTCGGGCGCCTCGATGACGTAGAAGTCGTGCTCGCGGCCGTCGCGCGGGTCGGCGCTCATGTCGCGCCTGACGCGAAACACGCGGCAGTCGGCGAGCTGCTCCGAGTTCGTGCGGCGCCATGGCCGGGGCGGCGGCTCGGCTGCTGCGCCCGCGCGCGTCTCTTCCCCGTCCCTCAAACCTCCGTGACCTCCACGCGCGGCTCTATCTCCGTCTTCGGTATGAGCGCGGGCCAGTAGGCGACGATCTCTTCGACCTTCGGCCGCCCGCCCGCGAAGCCCGTCACACCGGGCGGCCCTGTGAGGATGAGCGGCGCTATCTCCTTGGTGAAGCGCTCGACGGATTTGCGGTCTTCGCCGCGCACGCCGACGCGCAGTTGGACTTCGGGCGCGTCCCGCGGGGGCTCGCCGGCGAGCGGCCCGTGCGTGGCGCCGGCGCCGACGAACTCGGTCAGCACGACATCGAACTTGAGGCCGAGCCGGTCGAGGCGCGCGCGAAGGATTTGGTCGGCCGCGCGCGCCTTCGCGTAGGCGTCCGGCCACGAATAGACGAGCGTGCCGACGGCCTTGAAGCCCGCCGAGTAGCTCACGGAGACCTTGTAGAACTCTGTCGCGGGGCGGCCCTTTATGCCGCTGACGCGCACGCGGTCGCGCCCGGCGTCTTCGAGTCGTATGGTCGTAAAGTCCGCGACGCAGTCGGGCGTGATGTACTCAGTGGGGTCGCCCATCTCGTAGAGCAGTTGCTCCTTGATCGTGGGGACGGAGACGCGCCCGCCCGTCCCCTCGTGCTTGGTGACGACGAACGTGCCGTCCGGGCTGGCTTCGACGATGGGGAAGCCGACGTTGGCGAGGTCGGGGATGGTCTGCCACTCGTACTGGCAGTTGCCGCCAGAGCACTGCGCGCCGCACTCGATGATGTGACCGGCGACGGTGCCTGCGGCGAGTAAGTCCCAATCAGTCCCCTTCCAGCCGAACTCGTGTATGAGCGGCGCGAGCGTCAATCCGGTGTCGGTGGCCCGGCCCGTTATGACCACGTCGGCGCCGCGCCCCAGAGCCTCGACAATGGGCCACGCGCCGAGATAGACGTTCGCGCTCTGAACCCTATCGCGCACCGCGGAGAGCGGCTCGCCGGTCTCCATGTTGCGAAGCCCGACGCCGCGCTCTATCAGCTCGTCGAGGCGCCCCATGATGTCGTCGCCCGTCACGGTGCCGAGGCGGAGCCGGCCGGCCAGGCCCAGCTCGCGCGCGACCTCGCGCACGGCCCCGGCGCAGCCCTCGGGGTTCACGCCGCCCGCGTTCGCTGTCACTCGAATACCGCGCTCGACGCAGCGGGGCAGAATCTCGCGCATGAGCGGAACGAAGTCGCGGGCGTAGCCGGCCGAGGGGTCGCGCGAGCGCTGCTTCTGCATGATAGACATCGTGACCTCGGCGAGGTAGTCGAGCATCAAGTAGTCTATCGGCCCCTCGTTCACCTGCCGCGCGGGCGCGTCGAGCATGTCGCCCCAGAAGCCCTGGCCGCAGGCGACGCGGATCGTCTCTTTGTGCTTGCCCATAAAAGTTTCGGTTGATTGGCTCTGAAGGCAGTTTATCGGATACGCGGCGGCGAGACAAAGCGGGCGGCGCAGGAGGCTCGCGCGAGCCTCCTGCGCCGCCCGACTTTCGCCCGTGGCGCCCGTGTGTGTTTACGAACCGGCCGCCGATGCTACTGCGCGCGCCCCGTGAAGTTCATGCGCGTGCGCGTGAACGGCACGGGCGTTATGGTGATGCGGGTGCCGCTGCGTCGCACGCGCGTCGAGGCGACGACGGGCGTGTTGGTCGCCGGGTCGGTTATGTCCGAGAAGTAGAAGGCCGCGCCCGTGTAGCCGCGCGTCGTGACGGCGTAGACGCGGCCGTTGTGCGTCATGCCCTCGCCCGATAGGGTGAACGAGTTGCCGGTGATGCTGAGCGTCGCCTCCCCCGACATCTCGTGGCCGCCCGTCATCCTTACGCGGCCCGTCCAGTTGCCGCTCAGGTCGGTCTGCTCGCCGGGCGAGCGCGTGCCGGTGTCCGTGTCCATGGAGACGTTGGCCTGCGCGTCGGCGCTCAAGTTGGCGTCGGACGGGGCCGCCCGAGTCGCAGCGCGCCGCCGGCCGCGCCCTCGGCGCCGGCGGGGGGGCGTCGGGCTCGCCTCCGGCATCGGCTGCACGTTCGCATCCTGCTCGCTGCTGTTCGCGTTCTGCGCCAGCGCGCCCACGTCCCCGACGAGGAGGGTGAAGGCGACGAAGGCGAGGACGGGCATGACGATTAAGAACCTGATTCGGGTGCTTTTGCTCACGGATGTTTCTCCTCCTGTTTAAGACTGTGCGCGCCGAAAGGCTTAAGGCGGGCGCGCCCCTCTGAAGAATCTTTGCGGCGCTGCGCGCGGGTCGCGCCCGAGCCGGTCGGCGGGGGAAACCTCTGAGAACGCTTGCGGGTTGCGCCCTAGTGTCGCACAACCGGGGCGCCCGTTGCACCAACTTTTTTCGGTCGCCGGGCTCGCGAGCCCGCCCCGTCAGACTAGCGACGGGGGGAGGACGAACTGGCCGAGGTGCGGCCCCGGATAGTTGAGGCAGACTCTCAGGGCGAGCTCGAGCGCGTCGCGCGTCTGCTCGGGGGCGATACAGGCGTCCACGTAGCCGCGCGCGGCTGCGTAGCGCGCGTCGAGCTGGTGCTCGTAGTCGGCGCGCACGCGCTCCATCTCGGCCCGGAGGCGCTCGTCCGGCTCCGCCCCCTCGCGCCTGAGCTTGTCGAGCTGAGTGCCGTAGATGGCCTGCACGGCGGAGTCGCCCTCCATCACCCCCATCCTGCCCGTCGGCCAACTGAAGATGAAGTCCGGGTCAAAGCCCTGCCCCGCCATGGCGTAGTAGCCCGCGCCCGAGGCGTGGTTGACTGTAAGGACTATCTTCGGCACGGCGGCCGTCGCCATCGCCTCGACGAAGCGCGCGCCGGCTCGGATTATCCCCGAGTGCTCCGCCTCCGCCCCGACCATGAAGCCCGACACGTCCTGCACGAAGAGCAGAGGCGTCCGGTGGCGCGCGCACGTCTCGATGAAGTAGGCGACCTTCTCGGCCGACTCGGTGTAGATGATGCCGCCGAACTTCGGCGGCTTCCCCTTCTCGCGCACCAGCCCGCGGCTGTTGGCGATGACGCCGACCTGTATGCCGCGCACGCGCGCGTGGCCCGTTATCATCTCGCGCGCGTAGCCTGCCTGGAACTCATCGAGGCGGCCTTCGTCGAGTATGCAGCCCAGGACTTCGCGCGAGTCGTAGGGGTGGCGATGGTCTTCGGGGAGGAGCGTGTAGAGGTCGTCGGCCGGGCGCGCGGCCTCTCTGGGCTCGACTACGGAGACGGGCGAGCGCTCGGGCGCCGGAAGCTCCGAGACGATCTCCCGAATCTTCGAGATGCAAGACTCGTCCGACTCCTCGCGGTAGTGGGCGACGCCGGAAATCTCTGTGTGCGTGCGCGCGCCGCCCAGGGTCTCGTTGTCTATAGTCTGCCCCGTTGCGCCCTTGACGAGGTTCGCGCCGCCGAGGCCCATGAACGAAGTGCCCTCGACCATCACGATGATGTCCGAGAGTGCGGGCAGGTACGCGCCGCCCGCGACGCACGGCCCCATCACCGCCGCGATCTGCGGGACGTGCAGGTAACGGCGCATGATCGAGTTGTAATAGAAGATGCGCGCCGCGCCGTACTGCCCGGGGAAGACGCCGCCCTGGTAGGGGAGGTTGACGCCGGCCGAGTCCACCAGGTAGATGATCGGCA
>DASPKR010000548.1:0-3185 GCA_035627975.1 Pyrinomonadaceae bacterium
CGCCGGTTTGTTTGTCTGTTCGGTTCGGCCTGCATTATACACTCGCCGCGCGTATGGCGGCGAGCACCTCTTCGTCCTTCGGGCGGAAGAGCGAGACGGGCTGCACCTTCAGGTGACGGACGCGCCCGTCCGCGCCGATGATGACGACGGCGCGCGCCGCGCGGCCCGGTAGCCAGGAGGCCGCGCCGTACTGACGCGCGACTCGGCCGCCGGGGTCGGAAAGCAAAGTGAAGGGAAGTTTGTGATGCTCGGCGAACTTGCGGTGCGACTCCGGCGAGTCGGTCGAGACGCCAACGACCTCCGCCCCCGTCGCGGCGTACTCCGACCAGTGGTCGCGCACCGAGCACATCTGGCGCGTGCAGACCGGCGTCTCGTCGCGCGGGTAGAATAGGAGGACGACGACGCGCCCCCTCTTCCCGGAGAGCCGCCAGTCGCGCCCGTGCGAATCTTTCAGAGTGAAGTCGGGCGCCTCTACGCCCGACGCGGCGACCGCCGCCTCTTTCGTCAAACTCTTTCCCCCGCCGCCTTGAAGTACGAAGAGCCTCGAACGGTCGGGCGCTCACCTCGCCACCGTCCTCATCAGCGCCGCGCCGACTAGAATCGTCAGCCCGCAGAGGACGTTTAAGCCCGACCAGAACGCGCGCCGACGGCGCATGCCTTCGAGGCGCTCGGCCGGCAGGGCCAGCAGGAAAGTTATGCCGAAGAGGCCCACGGCCCCGACCATTTTGAGCGCAAAGTACAGGAGATAGAGTTTCTTATCAAGCACGGAAGGATAAACGGCGAGCCACTGCACTACCCCCGTGACGGCGACCACGGCGACTCCCGCCCACTTGATGTAGGCGAAGCGTCGCACGGCAGCGGCGAGGAACTCCTCGCGCTCGCCCGCGGGCAGCCGCCCGAGCGTCGGCCAAAGAACCGCGCGCGCGTAGAAGAGGCCGCCCAGCGAAGTGCACGTCGCGGCGATGTGGAGCACGCGGCAGAGAGTCATCAGCCCCATCGTCGTCACCCGGCCGGCAGTTGTTTGCCCTCGCGCCGCGCGAGCGCGAGCCCCCGCGCACAGGTCACGAGGTAGGTGAGCACGCCCGCGGCCGCCCCGTGCAGCAGCGTCGAGAAGGGAAGCTCTTCGGCGAAGCCCCGGAAGAGGAGGCCGCTCGCGGCCCCCTGCACGACGCCCGCGAGCGCGCCGAGCGCGACGGGCAGCAGCGCCGAGCCGGGCGCGCGGTTCAGGAAGAAGTGGCTGACGCCGGCCGCGAACACCCCGCTCATCGCGCCGACGACGAGGGCCGTCGCCGCCAGGTCGAGCGAGCGGGGGACGAAGGCGAGCAGGTAGGCGGCGGCGCCGAAGAAGAAGGGCTCTAGCCAGTGCGCGTCGCGCCCGTAGTCAACGGGGCGGCCCGCGGCTGCCGCCTCGGCCTCGATGCGCCTGTCGTCCCTGTAGAAGTATGAGAGGAACAGCCCGACGGCGACGCCAATATAGACCCCGTCGAGCGCCCAGACCACGGGCCGCTCGCGCAGGGGCGGGGCGAGGTACGCGGCGAGCGCCCCGAGGGCTCCGCCCGTCAGGCCGCCCCAGACGAGCCCGCGCATGAGCCCTCGGTCTAGCCCGAAGTGGAAGAAGCCGAGCCGCAGCACGAGCACCTGCGCCACGGCCGCAACCACCCCCGTCAAAAACAGCAGCCCTGCGGGCGGCGCGTCGCCGACGACGAGCTGGACGACGAGGCCCGCTATCACCATGAAGCCGTTCCAGCCTATCAGGCCCGTCAGGAAACTCGACGGCCACGAGCTGCGCCGCTTGAAAGCGCCAACGGACATGACGGCACGTGCCTCCTTCGCGCTGAAGAGTTCGGAGAAAGCCTCCGCCCGTGCGTCACGGCAAACGGCGTTCCCGTCCTGAAAGCCTGGGAAGTCGCGGCCGCGCGGTGAGATTTACAGTTGCGAGTTGCCAAACGCGGGGTCGGCCCTTCGCAAAATCAGAAACGCGGTGCTTACTGAAAATCCCTTACGTCCTTGAAGGGCGTGTCGGGGTCTGTGAAGTCGGGGCGGTAGTAGTGTGAGGCGCCGTCGTACTCCTGCACCCAGCCCTCCTGTATCCCCAGCTCGTCGAGGAGCGAAGAGGCGCGCAGCCACTCGCCCTCCGTGATGCGCCTTGAGAGCAGCGTGTAGCGCGGGTCGGTCGCCGCCTTGTTAGTCGCGTAGTACTGCGCCATGAGGGAGACGGCGACGCGCGGGCTCAAAGCTTCGCGCACCCACTCCAGCGACTCGCGCACGCCGGCGATGTCGTTCGGCAGCACGAGCAGGCGGACGACGAGCCCGCGGCGCAAGATGCCTTCGCCGTCGAAGACGAGCGAGTCGCCCGTCTGCCTGTACATCTCCGCGAGCGCCTCGCGCGCACGCTCCGTGTAGTTCGGCACCTTCGAGTAGGCGTAGCCGTCGGCCGAGTCTGCGTACTTCAAATCCGGCAGGTACACGTCAACGACGCCTTCGAGCAGGCGCAGGGCTTCCACGGAGTCGTAGGCGTTCGTGTTATAGACAATGGGGAGTTTGAGGCCCCGCCCGGCCGCGATGAGGACTGCGCGCGCCAACTGCGGCGCGAAGTGCGTGGGGCTGACGAAGTTGATGTTATGACAGCCGCGCGCCTGAAGCTCGATCATCATCTCCGCGAGGCGCTCGTGCGTGACCTCGTTTTTGACCTGCTCCTTGTGCGCCTGCGAAATCTGGTAGTTCTGGCAATAGACGCAGCGCAGGTTGCAGTTGCCGAAGAAGATGTTGCCGGCCCCTTTAGTCCCCGTAAGCGCCGGCTCCTCGCCGAAGTGAGGCGTGTAGGAGGAGACGACGGGCAGCCGCCCCGAGTAGCAGCGCGCCAGCTCGCCCTCAAGCCTGTTGTTGCCGCAGTCGAGCGGGCAGACGTTGCAGCTAAGCAGCATCCTTTCGAGGGCCTGCACCCTCTCCTCTAGCTCCCCGGATTTGTATAAAGCTAAGTAATTCGGTCGGTGCTCTGCTGCCATAATTGACCCCTGAACTTGATTACTCTAACCTGCACGGCTGATGCTGTTGGGTACTTAAAGAGCGGAGGTTGGCAGAGCCGCCGTGCCGTCTTGCACGAATTTCTAAACGGCGCGCGCCGCGTAAGCCTCAGCCTTTTTAGCTTCACTCCCCCACCCGGTCCCGACTTTGAATGAAAATTT
>DASPKR010000549.1:0-3035 GCA_035627975.1 Pyrinomonadaceae bacterium
GGGCTCGCTAGACGCGGCCAACATCCTCAAGCCGGCCCTCTCGCGCGGCGAGATACAGTGCATAGGCGCCACCACGCCCGCCGAGTTCCGTAAGTCAATCGAGAAAGACCGCTCGCTCGAGCGGCGCTTCCAGGCCGTCAAGGTGCCGCCGCCGTCGGAGGAGGAGGCCATCAGCATCCTCGAAGGCGTGCGCGAGCGCTACGAGGCTTTCCACCAGGTTCGCTACACGGAGGACGCCATCGAGGCCGCCGTCTATCAGTCGAACCGCTACATCCCCGACCGCTTCCTCCCCGACAAGGCGATTGACGTGATTGACGAGGCCGGCGCCCGCGTCAAGCTCCGCGCCCGCCGCGACTCCCCGGCCGGCATGACACGCGGCGACATCTTCGACGACCGCAGCAGCATCTACCTGCGCGGCCCCTCGCTCGCCGGCACGCCCCTCGAAGACGAGGAGATGCTCGCCACCGTCGAAGTGACGAAGGACGACGTGGAGGAGGTCATCGCCCGCTGGACCGGCATCCCCGTAACGTCCTTGAAGGAGGAGGAGACGCACAAGCTCCTGCGCATCGAGGAGGAGCTGCGCTGCCGCGTCATCGCGCAGCGCCCGGCCATCTCGGCCCTCGCGCGCTCGATAAGGCGCTCGCGCGCCGGGCTTAAGAACCCGCACCGCCCCGTCGGCTCGTTCCTCTTCCTCGGCCCCACGGGCGTCGGCAAGACGGAGGTGGCGCGCAGCCTCGCCGAGTTCCTCTTCGGCTCCGAGCGCTCGATGATACGCTTCGACATGTCGGAGTTCATGGAGAAGCACTCGGTCTCGAAGCTCATCGGCAGCCCGCCCGGCTACGTCGGCCACGAGGAGGGCGGGCAGCTCACAGAGCGCATCAAGCGCTCGCCCTACTCCGTCCTGCTCTTCGACGAGATAGAGAAGGCGCACCCCGACATCTTCAACGTGCTGCTGCAAGTCTTCGAGGACGGGATACTGACCGACGCGCTCGGCAACACCGTTGATTTCAAGAACGCCATCATCATCATGACCTCCAACATCGGCGCGCGCTTCATACAGAAGAAGGGCGCGATGGGCTTCCAGGCTTCTCCTGACGCCTCGCGCGAGAAGATGGAGGAGATGGTGATGAACGCCGTGCGCCACACCTTCAACCCCGAGTTCATCAACCGCCTGGACGAGATAATCATCTTCGACCAGCTTCGGGACGAGGAGCTTCTGGAGATTGTCGGCCTTCAGGTCGAGCAGTTGAACAAGACGCTGGGGCGGCGCGGGCTCGAAGTCCGGCTGACCGAGGGCGCGAAGCGCTGGGTGGTCGAGAAGACCTGCGGCGACCGCTCCTACGGGGCGAGGCCGCTCAGGCGCGCGCTCCAGAAGTACGTAGAAGACCCGCTCTCCGACGCGCTCATCTCGGGCGCGCTCGCGGGCGCCTCCGTCATAGAGGTCTTCCTCGACGGCGTCGAGTTGAGCTACCGCCCCGCCGGTGTCGAGGAGCCGGGCGACGCGCTCTTGATTCACTGAGGGAGTCAGGAGACGGAAGTCAGGGGACAGAGTAAAGGCACTAAAGCCTTTTTCTTCTGTCCCCTGACTTCTGTTTTGGGGGCTTTCCCTGTATAATGCGCCACTTTGCGGGAGACGGCGGCTGGCAACGGTGGGCGGCCCGGCGTGAATCAAAAGGCTGCCCGAAATCGTTAAGGTGGCGCCCGCGCCGCGGCGGCCCACGCCCGAGTGCCGCCCACGGGCGGCCCCGTTCTGTCCCGGAAGGTCTCTTAAAATACTGTCTCCCGAAATCATTCGACCGCAGTCTTTGAGCCGAAACACCAACCTTATGCGTATTCGCGCGCAGTGGATTCTTCTCTCGGCCGTCTTCGTGTGCGGCCTCGTCGTGCTGGCGGGCGAGCCCCTGCTGCCGGGCTGGGCGGCCCGCGCGCAGGAGCCGGCGGCCTCGGGCCAGCAGCAGGAGCTGGTCGAAGAGGTGCAGATCGAGGGCAACCGCCGCCTGCGCGACGAGGACATCCTCTACCACATACAGACGCGGGCCGGCGACCCCTTCAACGAGGCGCAGGTGCGCCGTGACCTGCAGGCCCTGCTCAACCTCCCGTTCTTCGACAAGACCGAGACGCGCGTCTCGACTGAGCGGGGGCCGAGCGGCGGCCGCATCGTCATCTTCACCGTCAGGGAACTGCCCGTAATCCGCCAGATCGAGTTCAAGGGCCTGAAGGCCCTCGCCGAGGCCGACCTCCTGAAAGCCTTCCGCGAGCGGAGAGTCGGCGTCTCGAAGGAGACCTCGTTCGACCCCGTCAAGGTCAACAACGCCCGCCGCGTCATACGCGAGCTGCTGGCCGAGCGCGGCTACCCGAACGCGGCCGTCGAGGTGGTCTCCGACGAGGTCTCGGCCACCTCCGTCGCGCTCACCTTCAACATCGATCAGGGCGACCGCGTCCGCGTCGTTGACATACAGTTCGAGGGCAACCAGGTCTTCTCCGACGGCGAGCTGCGCGGCGCGATGAAGTACGTCAAGGAGGCGGGCCTCATCTCGCGCTTCAAGGGGCAGGACATACTCCACCTGGAGAAGCTCGACGCAGACCTGCGCTACAACGTCCTCAACCACATGCGCTCTAAGGGCTATCTTGAGGCGCGCACGGGCGAGCCGCAGGTCGAGGGCGTGGGCCCGCGCCGCACGGGCTTCCCCGTCCTCCCGCTCCCGCTCCTCTCCTCCGTTGACGAGGGCCTGCGCATCACCGTCCCCGTAACCGAGGGGAAGCTCTACCGCCTCGGCGAGATAAAGATCGAGGGCAACTCCATCTACTCCGAGGAGCTCATCCGCCAGGTCATCGGACTCCGCGCGGGCGAGATCGCCAACGGCGAGCGCATCGCCAAGGCCGTCTACGAGGACCTGAAGAACCTCTACGGCCGCTCGGGCTTCATCCAGTACGAGCCCGAGATCACGCCCGAGTTCAAGCCCAACCCGCAGAACCCCAACGAGGGCATCGCCGACTTCACCATCACCATCAACGAGGGCAAGCAGTTCACGCTC
>DASPKR010000550.1:0-12280 GCA_035627975.1 Pyrinomonadaceae bacterium
CCGCGCGATTGAATTATTTTATCAAACGGATTTCGTTAACTTATCGCGCCGAGCGCCGAGGCTACTTCATCCGGCAGGGGCGAAGAGAACTCCGCCCACTCGTTCGTCGCCGGGTGATGGAAGGCGAGCCGCGCCGCGTGCAGGCACAGGCGCGCGTGGGGCTCGCCGCCGTACCAGCGGTCGCCGACGATGGCGTGGCCCGCGTGCGCGCAGTGTATGCGTAGCTGGTTCGTGCGGCCCGTCACGGGCTCGAGCTCGACGAGCGCCCGGCCGCGCCCCCTCTCCAACACGCGCAGGCGAGTCTCCGCCTGCTTCCCCGATTCGAGCACGCGCCAAGGCGGCCGGGCGCCCTCCTCCCGCCCGACGGGCGCGTTGATGACTTGCTCTTCGGCCCCGACGCTCCCGCCGACGACGGCCAGGTATCTCTTCTCGACCAGCCTGCGGCGGAAGTGCTGCGAGAGCCGGCTGAGCGCGGCCTGCGTCTTAGCGACGACGAGCAGGCCCGATGTCTCGCGGTCGAGCCGGTGGACGATGCCGGGGCGCACGGGCGTCGCGCCCGCCCCGCTGTTGAGGCGGTAAGCGAGCGCGTTTGCGAGCGTCCCCGTCTTGACGCCGAGCGTCGGGTGGACGAGCACGCCCGAGGGCTTGACGACGACTATCAGGTGCTCGTCCTCGTGCACGACTTCGAGGGGCAGCGGCTCCGGCGTCATCGAGTTCGGCGCGGCGCCGGCCGGCGCCGAGAGCGCGACGCGGTCGCCCGCCGAGAGCTTCCGGCCCGCCGACGCGGCCGAGCCGTTCACCGTGCACGCGCCAGAGGCCAGCAGCCCCGCGATTCGCATGCGGCTTAACGCCAGCAGCCGCGCGGCGAGGAACTCGTCGAGACGCGCGCCGGCCTCGCCTTCGTCAACGCGGAATTGTAGCTCCTGCGTCACCGGCAGTTTTCAGTTGCGGAAGTTCTGCGTGACCATCAAGCCGCGAAAGCCGCCGTCCATGATGCCTATTCCGAGGCGGCCGAACTCGGGCCGGAGGATGTTGGCGCGGTGGCCGGGCGAGTTCATCAGGCCCGTGTGGGCTATCTGGACGGTGGGCGCGAGCGCAAGGTTCTCGCCCGCCGTGCGGAACGTGACGTGATCCTCCCGCATGCGGTCGAATGGGTCGCTCCCCTCGGGCGTTATGTGCGCGAAGTAGCCGCGCGCGAACATGTCGGCCGAGTGCTTGCGCGCGACCTCCGTCAGAACGGGGTCGGGCGCGAGCGGCGCGAGGCCGGCCGCAGCGCGCTCGCGGTTTACAAGCTCGAGCATGCGCGCTTCGAGGTCGGGGCGCGGGCGCGTATTCTCTACGGTGTAATTTAGATCTACCCGCTCGCCGGACTCGGGCCGTATGGTCAGGCGGTTGAGCGTCTGGCGTATGGCGTCGTCGAAGATGGGGGTGAGCGCGCCTTCGAGCCGCTCGGTGTAGGTTGCCAGCTGGTTGGCGATGGCGCTCTCGCGCGAGGAGTTGCGCGCAAGCTCCGGCAGCGGCATCGCCATCAGCAGGGCGGAGAGTATCGCCGCCGTGATCAGCCCGCTCGCGAAGCCCGGCAGGATGCCGAGCGCGCGGTTCGTCGCGCCTTCGTGAACGTCCTTCGGCAGTCGGCCCAGGAGCGCCGCGCCCGCGAGGTGAATGATTATGCCGGCGGCGGCGGCCACCAGAAGGAAGGCGGCGGGCATGTCCCACGCGTCGCCCCAGAGGTCAACGCGCGGCCCGAGCCAGCGCGCCACGGGCTGGTAGAAGCGAAGCCCTGCGAGCAAACTTCCCGCCCAGCGCCCGAGGTCGAGCAACCCCAGCAGGAAGCCGCGCCGCCAGCCGCCCCACGCGCTCAGCAGTACGACCGCCACCAGCAGCACGTCAACGAAAGTCACGCCCATCGCAGCCTGAAGCCCGGCCCTTTAGCCTTCGGCCGGCAGCCCCGAGGCCGACGGCCATGAGCCCTGACGCTCGTGCGCGTCGCCGCCCCGGCCGCGGCCGTTGGCGCGCGCGGGCAGAAGGAGCGCCGCGACGGCGAGGCCGGCGCCGACGAAGAGCGCGCCCGTGAGCAAGGGGTGGAGCGAGGCCTTCGTGTAGAGGCTCGACTCGGAGACGTAAGACGGGCGGCCGCCGCGCTCCTTGAGTGTGCCCGACGGGCGGCGGAGGCCGCGGTCGCCGTGATCGCGCGCCGGCTCACCGGACTTCTGCGCGTCGAACATGAAGGTCTCCATGTACTTGTCGCCGAGTCGCGGCGCGAGCTTATCCATCAAGGCCATCGCCTTGCCGCCCCCGCCCACGAACACGTCGCGCTCGGGCGTCTCGGCGCAGTGCAGTATGGCCTCCGCGACGGTCTCGGGCGCATAGACGGGCGGCGGCAGGTCGGGCTCGACCTCCATGAAGTTCTTTGCGTGCTCGGTGAACGGCGTGTCAATCGAGGCCGGCTTTACGAGCGTGACGGAGACGGGCAGCCCCTCCTCCTCGAGCTCGACCCTGAGCGCGTCGGTGAAGCCCTTGACGGCGTGCTTCGACGCGCTGTAGATGCCCTGCACGGGGATGGCCCGCTCGGAGACGGCGCTCCCGACGTTGATGAGAGCGCCGCCCCGGCCGCGCAGGTGCTCGACCGCCACGCGCGAGCCGTAAACGACGCCCCAGAAGTTCGTGTCGAACAGCCGCCGCATGTCCTCGACGGGGATGCTTATGAGCCTGCCGTATATGGAGACGCCCGCGTTGTTGACCCACGTGTCTATGCGCCCGAAGCGCGCGACGGCCGCCTCGGCTATGCGTCGCACGTCCTCCTCGCGCGAAACGTCGGCGACGACGTAAGCGGCCTCGCCGCCGCGCGCGTTTATCTCCTCGGCCAGTCGCCTGAGCGCCTCTTCGGCGCGCGCCGCCGCGACGACCTTCGCGCCGCGCTCCGCGGCCATCCTCGCCGTCACGAGCCCTATCCCGCTCGAAGCGCCCGTGATGACGATCACCTGCTCGCCCAACTTCCTAAGCTTCACTCCCATCTTTCGGCCCTCCCCTTAGATTCAACCAATGCGCCGGTGCTCGACCATCAGGCAGCGATTCTGCACTACTTTGATGCCGGCGCGGGCGAGCCGCTCGGCCACCTCGTCGTTTCGTATGCCGGACTGCATCCAGACCGAGCGCGGCCGCTTGGCGAGTATGTCTTCGAGGTGCGCGGGCACGTCCGCCGGTCGGCGGAAGACGTTGACCATGTCAACGTCGCCGGGGATGTCGGCGAGCCTGCGATAGACCTTCTCGCCGAGTATGTGCGTCGCCTCCGGGTAATAGACGGGGACGGGCACGACTTCGAGCCCCGCGCGCGCGAGGTACTGCGGGACGTAGAAGGCCGGCTGGTACGACTGCGCCTCGGTCTTTATGCCGAGCACGGCCACCCGCCGCGTCTCGGCCAGCAGCTCGCGTATGCCGCGGTCTGTCTCCACGAGGTTCATGCGCCAGTCCCCGCCCTCCTGCGTCTCATCCGGCATCACTCGTTCGCCTCCTCCGAATGGATGTTCACTATCGGGACGTGCGCGCCGCCGAAACAGTACGCGCGCGCGCCTTGTGCCGCCTTACGTTTTCGAGCATTTTATTGTAAGCCTAATCCGTGTGTGCTTCGTGAGCAAGCGCGGTGCCAGATTCGGCATGATTCTCGTCGTCAATTTGAACCTCGCGGTTGACTACCTGCTGGGCGTGCGCGCGCTGCGGCCGGGCGAAGTCCACCGCGCCACAGGGTCGGCGCGCATGCCCGGCGGCAAGGGCGTCAACGCCGCGCGCGTGCTCAAAACCCTGGGCGAGCCGGCGCTTTTGACAGGCTTCCTCGGCGGCCGCGCCGGCGAAGAGATAGCCGACGGCCTGCGCGCCGAGGGCGTAGAGTTCGACTGCGTGCGCGTCGGCGGAGAGAGCCGCACGTGCCTGATACTGTGCGACGACGAGGCTCGCGCGCAGACGGTCGTCAACGAGCCCGGCCCCGCGCTCACCGCCGGCGAGTGGGGGGAGTTCAACCGCGCCTTCACTCGGTTAGTTCGGGACAGCAATCTCATCATTATCACCGGCAGCCTCCCGCCCGGCCTGCCCGCTGATTCTTACGCCCGACTCGTCAACGCGGCGCGCTCCGCTGGGAAGGAGACGCTGCTCGACTGCGCCGGCCCAGCGCTCTCGGAAGCGCTCAAGGCCGGGCCGCGCTTCGTGAAGGTCAACGGCGCGGAGGCCGCCGCCCTGCTCGGGCGCGAGGTCGAGGGCCTCGACGCCGCGGCCGCCGCGGCCGCGGAGATTGTTAAGTCGGGGGCTGGCGGCGCGATGGTGACGCTCGGCGCGCTCGGCGCGGTGCTCGACGACGGCGGTGCTGTTCACAGGCTCACGCCGCCGCGCGTCGAGGCGGCGAACAGCGTGGGCTCGGGCGACGCGGCGCTCGCGGGCCTGGCCGCCGCGATGAGGCGCGGGCAAACGGCGGAGACAGCGGGCCGCCTCGCCGTCGCAGCCGGGGCGGCGAACGCGCTGCGAGGCATGGGCCGCTGCACGGCGGAGGAGATTGAAGAGATGCTGCGCGGCGTGGTTTGCGAAACGGCGCGGGGTTGAGCTTACTGCGCGGCCGTGGGGCAGAGGCGCGCGCGAGCGCGGTCTAGCGCGCCGCGCAGGCGCTCGCGGTCGAAGGGCTTGAGTATGTAGTCGTGCGCGCCCGCGCTCTCGGCGTAGTGGTCGTAGGCGGTGACTAGGACGAAGAAGGGGCGCGCACGCCCCCCGACCTCTTCGAGCACGCCGAGCCCGTCCAGTTCAGGCATCTGCACGTCCAAGAAGACGAGGTCGGGAGAGCGCTCGCGCACGGCCGCGACCGCTTCGAGCCCGTCGGAGCACTCGCCTATCACTTCCACGTCGGGCTCGTCGCCGAGCAGGCGCAGTATCCTTTTGCGGGCCAGCGGCTCGTCGTCAACTACCAGCGTCCTCAATTTCATCGCGCGCGCCCCCACGCGCCGGATGTTACAGCGCGGCCGCGCCGCGCCGCGAGCGATTTGTGACGGGGCGCGCCCTGGCCGTGACGGGACGCGCCTGCGGCGCGACGAACGACGCGCCGGCCGCCCTTCAGCGCCTTTCGAGCAGGGACATCAGCCGGTCGCGGTAGGTGCGGCTCATGGTCAGCTCACGGCCGTCGGAGAGTCGCACGAGTTGGTCGCCGTTAAAGAGCGGGTGCATCTCCTTGATGCGGTCAATGTTGACTAGCGTGGTGCGGTGTATGCGGGCGAAGCGCTCGGGGTCTAGGCGCGCCTCCATCTGGCTCATGCGCTCGCGTATCAAGTGCGACGCCTTGCCGGCGTGGATTTTGAGGTAGTTGCCGGCCGTCTCTATCCAGTCTATCTCGTCGGCCGTGAGGAAGATGACGCGGCCGCCGGCTTTGACCGCGAGCCGCTTCAAGAATTTGGGCTGCGGCTGCCGTATGTCCTGAAGGAGCGCGCGCAGCCGCTCGCTCACGCCCGTGCCGCGCGCGCCCGCGAGCTGCGCCTTCGCGCGCGCGGCGGCCGCAGCCAGCCGCTCCGGGTCGAAGGGCTTGAGCAGATAGTCGAGCGCGTGAACCTCGAAGGCGCGCAGCGCGAACTGGTCGTGGGCCGTGACGAAGATGACGGCCGGCGGGGCCTCGCCCCCCAGCTCTTCGAGCGCGCGGAAGCCGTCCATCTCGGGCATCTGCACGTCCAAAAAAACCAAGTCGGGCTTCAGGTTCCTGACGGCCTCGACCGCCTCGCGCCCGTCCGAGCACTCGCCCACGACCTCGAAGTCGGGGTCTGCGCCCAGGTGCCTGCGTATGCGCCGGCGCGCCAGCGCCACGTCGTCAACAATCAGCGTCCTTATCTTCATCGCGGAAAGCTTCAGCCTGAAGCGCCCTCTTCTTCGCCCGCCTCTTTTTCCCTGAAAGGTATCGCGACGCTGACGGTGAGGCCGCCGCCCGGCGTCTCGCCCAGCTCGAAGCGGTGCGCGCCGTCGTAGAGGTGGCGCAGGCGCTCGCGCGTGTTCGCGAGGCCCAGGCCCGTCGAGTCGCTCTTCGGGACGTAGGCGCCCCGGCCCGCCCGGCGTGGCAGGCCCGGCCCGTCGTCCGAGACGCGCATATGCAGCACGTCGCCTCGCCGCCGCGTGACTATCTCTATCAGCCCGCCGCCCACGCGGGGCGCGAGCCCGTGTCGGATGGAGTTCTCCACGAGCGGCTGCAAGAGCATGTTCGGCACGCAGGCGTCGAGCGTCGAGTCGTCCACGTCCCAGCGCACTTCGAGCCGCTCGCGCATGAGCGTCCGCTGGATGGCAACGTACTTCTCGAGGAAATCAAGCTCCTCCTTGAGCGTCACCTCCTGCGCGTCGCCCGTCTTCAGGGACTGCCGCAGAAGGTCGCTCAACTGCGTGATGGCGCGGTCGGCCTCACCCGGAGACTCGTAAACCAGCTCCGAGACCGCGTTCAGCGTGTTGAAGAGGAAGTGCGGGTGTAGCTGCGTCTTCAGGGCGCGGAGCTGCGCCCGCGCGAGGTCTAGCTCGCGCTCCCTGTACTTGCGGAAGTAGTCTGCGGCGTGGCCGACGGCGATGATGCCCCAATAGACCATCACGCTCATCGCGCCGACGTTCAGGACGAGCGCGAGCACGGGCGCGGGCGGCACGTAGTTGCGCAGGGAAGGCAGCAGAAGCTCGTTGGCGTAGTTGAGCACGAATACGTGCGCGGCCGCGAACGGGAAGCCGAGCGCGAAGAGCACCGCGAAGTTATGAAGCGGGCGCTGCTGGCCCAGTGGGAAGCGCCGGCCGAGCCGGAGCGCCAGCGGCGTCATCGCCGCGTAGGTGTAGAAGAGCACGAGGTTCGCCCAGAAGGACTGGGCCCACGTCAGCGGCGTCGGCGAGCGCGTGTTGGCCGTGTAGGTCTGAGGCGTGAAGAGCAGCGCGACGAACGTCCAGCACGCGAGTATGAGCCCCGCGCCCCTGAGCAGCTTCAGCAGTCTCCGCCTGTTAAGTGGCATCCGTGGCAGGCCCGGCCGGCCGGGTCAGGACTTAAACACGCATTTTTCCCGAGGAATGTTTCGGGAAATGCGCGCGGCGGCGACGGGTCGGTTCGTCACGCGCGGGCGCGCTCTCGTCCCCGCAGCGCGGCGTTTCGTCACAAAAGAGTGACGCGCGCGCCCGCGCGTTAATTATACTGCGCCGCTTCCCGCGAGCCGGCGGCGCGCCCTCGCGCCCGCCCCGAAGAATTCCCAAACGCTAAGGCTGGCCTTCGACCGACACGCGCGGCGGGGCGCCGAATCCCCGAGGAGGACGGAGAGAGAATGAAGAGACGTGATTTCATGATGAAGGGCTCCCTCGCTATGGCGGCCGTCGCGACGAGCGACCTGTGGCTCGGCCGCGTCGTGGCGGGCGAGGAGGCGAAGAGCCTGCCCATACTCGACACATACTTCCAGGTCAGCAAGGAGGAGATGCAGAAGCTCCTCGCCGCCGCGCTCTCGAAGGGCGCAGACTTCGCAGACCTCTTCTTCGAGTACCGCGTCACCTCGAACCTTACGTTCGAGGAGGATCAGGTCAAGAACGCCCGGCGCGGCATCGTCTCCGGCGTCGGCATACGCGCCATACGCGGCGACCAGGTCGGCTACGCCTTCTCCGAAGACCTGACGATGCCCAGCATGCTCGAGGCCGCCAACTCGGCCGCCGCAATCGCCAACGACAAGACGGCGCGCGTGAAGGTCGTCGGCGTCACCGACCTGAAGCCCCGCAACCTCTACCCCATCCTCGAAACGGTGACGAGCGCCGACCTCTCCAAGAAGCTCGCGCTCATCAAGGAGGCCAACGAGGCGGCGAAGGCTTACAGCCCGAAGGTCGCGCGCGTGCAGGTCTATTTCGGCGACGAGGCGCGCTACCTCGCCTACGCCAACAGCGAGGGCAAGTTCTGGCAGGACATGCAGCCCTACTTCACCTTCACGACGGGCGTGCTGGCCGAGGAGGGCTCGAACCGACAGCAGTCCTACGAGACGGGCGGCGGGCGCATCGGCCTCGAATACTTCGCCAAGCGGCGCCGCCCCGCCGACATCGCCAAGGAGGCGGCGCGCATGGCGGTGCTGAACCTCGGCGCGCAGGAGGCCGACGCCGGCGCGCAGACCGTCGTGCTCGGCGCGGGCGACTCGGCCGTGCTCCTGCACGAGGCGGTCGGCCACGGGCTCGAGGCCGACTTCAACTGGAAGAAGCTCTCCAACTTCTCGGGCCGCGTCGGGCAGAAGGTAGCCTCCGACGTCTGCACCGTCATTGACGCCGGCACGTTCGAGAACCTCGCCGGCACCATCAACGTTGACGACGAGGGCAACCTCCCGACCAGCACCACCCTCATCGAGGCGGGGACGCTTCGCGGCTACATGGCCGACCACATAAGCGCCCGCCAGTTGGGCGTGAAGCCCACGGGCAACGGCCGCCGGCAGGCTTACAACTTCACGCCGCAGGCGCGCATGACGAACACCTACATGAAGCCCGGCACGAGCGACCCCGAGGAGATAATCCGCTCGGTCAAGCGCGGCGTCTATGCCAAGAAGTTCTCGGGCGGGCAGGTGGACATCACGAAGGGCGACTTCACCTTCTCGGTGCTTGAGAGCTACCTCATCGAGGACGGGAAGATAACGGCGCCGCTGAAGGGCGTCACGCTCATCGGCAACGGCCCCGAAGTGATGACGAAGGTCACGATGGTCGGCAACGACCTGAAGTTCACCGACGCCGGCTGGACTTGCGGCAAGTCGGGCCAGAGCGTCCCCGTCGGCATGGGCATACCGACCGTGAAGGTCTCCGAGATAACGGTCGGCGGCACGAAGGTCAAGAAGGCTTAAAGACAGGACTGGAAGGAGTCAAACCAGAGATGCAGGACTACAGGAATTTGGCTACCGAGCTGGTCGCGGCCTTCAAGAAGCAGGGCGTTGACGCCGTGGACGTGTTCGTCGTCACCAGCTCGAACTTCAACACCACCGTGCGCGCCGGCCAGATAGAGAAGCTGCAACAGTCCATCAGCAAGGGGCTGGGGATGCGCATATTCAAGGCGGGCGCGCAGGCGCTCACCTTCACCACCGACTTCACCGACAAGTCCGTTAAGAGCCTCGTCGCGCAGGCGCTCGACATCGTGCAGGTCTCGAACCCGGACAAGTACAACGGCCTCGCGCCCAAGGAGCTGCTCGGGAGCTACGACGGCAAGCTTCAGATGTTCGACGAGTCTCTGGCGAAGGTCACGCCCGAGCGGAAGATAGAAATAGCGAAGGAGATGGAGGCCGCGGGCCGCGCCCTCGACAAGCGCATCACGAACACGCGCGGCTCCAGCTGGTCTGACACTACGCGGCAGGTGACGCTCGCGAACTCCGACGGCTTCGCGGGCCAGTTCCGCACGACCTCGGCGAACATGTCTCTGAGCATGCTGGCCGAGGAGAACGGCGTGAAGCAGACCGACTACTGGTTCTCGACCGCGCGCTACTTCGACAAGCTGGCCTCGCCGAAGTCCGTCGGCGAGGAGGCCGCGCGCCGGGCGCTTCGCAAGCTCGGCGGGCGCAAGGTCAAGTCGCAGAAGGTGCCGGTCGTGGTGGCGCCGGAAATCTCGAACGGCCTCGTCTCGATGGTCTTCGGGGCGGCGTCCGGCGGGAGCGTGTGGCGCAAGTCTTCGTTCCTGATAGACAAGGTCGGCGCAGAGATTGCCTCGCCGCTCGTCCACATCATTGACGACGCGACGATGGAGGACGGGCTCGCCTCAAGGCCCTTCGACGGCGAGGGCGTGCGCTCCTCGCGCGTCGCGCTCGTAGAGGGCGGCGTGCTCAAGACCTACGTCTGCGACTCGTACTCGGGACGCCGCCTGAACGTGAAGCCCACGGGCAACACGGCGCGCGGCTACTCCTCGGGGCCGTCGGTCAGCGCGACGAACCTCTACATGAAGGCCGGCACTACTGACCCGAAGGAGATTATTAAGGGCGTCAAGTCCGGCCTATACCTGACCGCCCTGCCGAGCTTCGGGCAGGGCTTCAACAACGTCACGGGCGACTTCTCCGAGGGCGCCCAGGGGTTCTGGATAGAGAACGGCGAGGTGACCTACCCCGTGCAGGAGATAACGCTCGCCGGCAACATCCTGACGCTCTTGAAGAGCATCACGGCCGTCGGCAACGACCTCTCCTTCCGGCTGGGCAGCACCGCCGCCCCGACCCTCCTCATCTCCGAGGCCACGGTCGGCGGCGAATAAGAACAGATAAGGCAGAAAGCAGAAGGCAGTGAAGACGCGGCGCGCGTTC
The DNA here is from genome assembly GCA_035627975.1 of Pyrinomonadaceae bacterium. GTDB lineage: Bacteria > Acidobacteriota > Blastocatellia > Pyrinomonadales > Pyrinomonadaceae > QHXN01. The sequence continues at coordinate 10,266 of DASPKR010000550.1, forward strand.
TGACTGCCTTCTGCTTTCTACCTTCTGCCTTATCTCGGGCCGGCTTTGATGGCGGAGTTGGCGAGGGCTATGAGGGCGGCGCGGTCTCCGGCGTCGCCGCCCGCGTTTAGCTTGAGCTGCACGCTGTAGAGGACTCCGCCCGCGACCCACTCGATCATGGCGGGGCTGCAAGAGGCGCCGCAGGTGAGCGGCTTGTATGCGCCGCGCAGGCCGCCGGCGAGCTCCACCCGCTCGAACTCTTCGACCAGTTCGCCGCCGCGCTCGGCGCTGAACGAGCCGACGGTGCAGGCGTTCGCGCCGCAGCGGGGCGTGAGCGCGAGGCTTATGTCGTAGCCCCGGTCGCTCGCGCCGCCTTCGACGTAGAGCCTGTCTTCCAAAACGGAGGCCGGCAGTTCACCCGGCAGAAGGACTGGCACGCCGCCCGCGCCCTCGGCCTTGATTTTAGAGAGCACTGTGCGCAGCTCCTTCGCGACCGGCGAACCGCTCGCGCCCGAGTTGTCGGCCGGGGCCGCCGGCCGGCGCGCGGGCCTCGCGTTCGTGATGCTGACCTCGAAGGAGTAGGCGGCGCCCCGGCCGGCCGTCATGACGTTGATGTAGTACTCGTCGCCCTGCGGCAGGCGCCCAACCCATTCCCTTTGCAGCTTGTCGGCCTCGGTGACGGGCTCGGCGCCGAGGCCCTCGGTCACGAACACGTCGAAGCCCATGCCGGGGTCTTCGGAGTCGAGCCGAACGCTCATCCACTGCCCCGGCCGCGCGCGCACGAGGTACTGGTCGCGGAAGCCGCGCGGGAGGTTCCCGCGCACCGTCGTCGAGCTGGCCCCGCGCGCGAAGCGTATCTGGCCTTGGTCGCGCGTCTCCGTCTCGCCCACGTCCTGCGTCGCAGCGGCGCCGTAGGCCGAGGCGCAAATAGCCAGCAGGAGCAGCGCTGCGCGGAGCCGATTTGGTTTGACTGTTATCACGCCTGCCTCCCGACCTTAGCCGCAGCCCGCGCGATTCTCTCGCGCCTGCGCCGGAGCCTGAGCTTAGCGCAGCGCCTCTTCGCGCCGCAACGCCGCCCGCCCGCAATCGTCGCCGTCATCATAGCCGCCCCCTCTGAGCCGTGCCTGCCGCCACGCTTTTGAATTGCTGTTCACTAACTAACGCGCGAAACGGTGGCCGGATGAATCAGCGCCGCGCCGAAAAGCGAGGAAGGCGGGACTTTCGACGCCCCGCCTTCCTCGCACTTGGACGGCCCTCGCAGGAGGCCGTTTTCGGGGAGACTCCGTTCACTTCCGCGTCGCGGCCGTGAGCACTTCGGCCGCGGCCTGCTCGATTAGCTGAGAGATTAAGTCCTCGCCGTTTGATTTGGCTTTCGCCTTGAGTGACCGCGCGAGGACGGGCGCGCCGCCCTGTGCGCCCCGCATCTGGTACTCGATTGTCAGCTCGTCCTTCGACTTGACGTTCGCGGAGAAGTCGGCCGCCGTGTAGATGGCCGTCGTCGCGACGCCCGCCGCGACCGCGCCGCCGTGGGAGCCGCCGTAGGGGACTGCGCTTCCGGCGATCGGCGCTATCTTCTTGAACATGCCGAAGCCGCCGCCCCCGCCCTTCTTGTGCGCCACCGTCATCGTCAGGACGTAGTCGCACTCGCGCTTCAGTGCTTCCGCCTCGGCCTGCTCGGGCAGACGCGCGTCGAGCTTGACGACTTCGAGCGCGGGCCCCGCGAGGTAACTGGCGGTCGTGTTCCTGACGGCCTCGGCCAGCACGTTCGGGTCGAGCCCCTCGGCCGCGGTCGCTCTGGGGAGCACCAGCCCGACGCGAACAACGCCCGGCTTCTTCGGCCCCTCGGCCGCCTGCGTCTGGGGCGCGCCGCCGGCGACGTTCACGGGCATCCCGCCCGTCGAAGCCTGACCGGCACCGTCGTCGTTGTCGTCATCATCGCCGCCCTGCGCGGCGTTCATCACGGCCGAGGCGGAGTACATCTCGGAGGCGTCCTTCACGAGCCGGTAGTCGGCCGGCACGTCGAAGAGCGCCGCGTC
>DASPKR010000551.1:0-6600 GCA_035627975.1 Pyrinomonadaceae bacterium
CGCAGTATGCGGCGGGTTTCGGGATCGTCCGACGAGGCGAGCCGGTGCGCGATGAGAGTTGAGGATAGCGTGGAGCCCACCTCCGTCGAGTGGATGCCGCAGGTGATGAGGACGATGGTCTTGCCGCGCGCGATGAGCCGCTCGGCCTTGCGGTCTGCCCCGCGGCCGAGCGCGCGGGGGTCTGCGAGCTGGCGCTGAATCTCTTTGAAGTCGGCGAGGCGCGCGAGGTTCTCCGGCGCGCTTATGGTCGCCATGACGAAGGGCGCGCCCATCGTCGTTTTGCCAAGCTCCTCGAAGCGGACGCGGTCGCTCGCGGCGTCGAGCCTTCGGAAGTATTCGACTATGGAAGACCACGCGGCGAGCTTGCGGTCTTCGCCCGGCCGGAAGCCGAGCACGTCTTCGGGCGCGGGGACTGCGGCCGCCGCGCCGGGCGCCGAAGCGCCGAGCGCAAAAAGCGCCGCAAGAAGGGCGGCGCACGCGAGAGTCTTTCTCATCATCAGTCGTGGCCTCGGCCGTCGTTGACCTTGTTAGAGCTAGCGGGAAGGCTTGCAGTCTAGCACAGACGGGGCGCGCGGCGGGCGCAGGAAGTTCACGGCCGGGCCGCGGTTTGGTTATACTCGTCCGGGCATGAAATACCTGATACTGCTCGGCGGTATTTTCCTGGTCGCGCTCGCCGCGACCATAATCTTCATCATCGTTTACTACTGGGGGCCGAAGGGCAAGCCGCCGCGCTCGTGAGCGGCCGGGCGCCCGGAGGAGGGGGAAGTGTACTCGTCGCAGATCACGCGCGCCAACCCTACCTGCGTCATATTCCTGCTCGACCAGTCCGGCTCGATGGCCGACCCCTTCGGCGGCGACGAGCACACGCGAAAGGCCGACTTCGTCGCGCGCGTCGTCAACAACGCCTTGCACGACCTCGTCATACGCTGCACGAAGACCGAGGAGGTCAGGAACTACTATTACGTCTCCGTCATCGGCTACGGCCGGGCGGTCGGCACCGCGCTCTCGGGCGCGCTCTCAGACCGCCCGCTCGCGCCCATAGCCGACATAGCCGACAACCCCGCGCGCATCGAGTCGGGCTACCGCCGCGTGCCGGACGGCGCGGGCGGCTTCGTCGAAATGCCGGTGCGTTACCCCGTCTGGGTCTATCCGCACGCCGACGGCGGGACGCCCATGTGCCACGCGCTCGCGCAGGCGCGCGAGGTTCTGCACCGCTGGCTCGCGCAACACCCGCGCGGCTTCCCCCCGACGGTGCTGCACCTGACGGACGGCGAGTCGGGCGACGGCGACCCTACGCCTCTGGGCGAGGAGATAATGTCGCTCGGCACGGACGACGGCCGTGTGCTCCTCTTCAACTGCCATGTCTCTTCTCGGCGCTCGCGCAAGGTCGAGTACCCCTCGGACGACTCCGCGCTCACTGACGGCCTCGCGCGCGCCCTCTTCCAGATTTCCAGCCCGCTGCCCGAGCCCTTCCGCGCCGCCGCACAGCAGCTAGGCGTCTCCGTCACCGAAGGCTCGCGCGGCTTCGTCTTCAACGCAGACCCCTCGTCCGTCGTGCAGTTCTACGAGATAGGCACTAGCCTGACGGGCATGGCCCCGCACATCTGGATGGACGAGCAAGACCGCTGATGCCCGCCCGACATCCACGGCTCAGCTTCACGAAATTCCTGCTGCCGAAGGAGGGCGCCCGAGCCGACGAGTGCGAAGACGCCATCGGCGCCGACACGTCCGCGCTCAGGTTCGCCGTCGCAGACGGGGCGACCGAGGCGTTCGACTCCGGCAGTTGGGCGCGCTCTCTGGCCGAAGGCTGGGCCGCGCCCGCGGGCCCCGCGCCGGGCGCCGAGAGCCTCGGGCGCTGGGCGGCGGCCGAGGGCGCGCGGCTGCACGAAGCTTGGGAAGGGAAGGAGCTCCCCTGGTACGCGGAGGAGAAGAGGCGCGCGGGCTCCTTCGCGGCCTTCGTCGGGCTGGCCTTCGAGGTCGGAGAAGACCTGGCTTTGCGCTTCCGCGCGGTCGCGCTCGGCGACTCGTGCCTCTTCCACCTGCGCGGCGGTGAGTTGCTCGCGGCCGTGCCGGTCTCGCGGCCGGAGGACTTTAACTCCGCCCCCGTGCTACTCCCTTCGCGCGAGGATTTGCGGGATGCGGCCGTGGCGCGCGCCGTCGCGCTCGAAGGCGAGGCCCGGGCGGGCGACCTCTTCCTGCTCGCGTCGGACGCGGCGGCCGCGTGGTTCCTCTCTGCGTGGGGGGGGCGCCCGACTCTGCTGGAAAGGTTTGATTCTTTGCTCGCCGCGTCGGAAAATGAAGCGCTCGCCGCGCTGCTGCGGGCCGAACGGAGCGAGGGCAGGCTCAAGGACGACGACGTTGCCGTTCTGAGAATCGTCGTCGGGTGAAGTTCTCAAAGGCATGTCGAGCCTCACGACAAATTTCTGGCCGTCGGCGAGGGCTTTCGCGGAGGCCGTGCAATGCCCGGCCGTCTGCTTCGCCGAGCCGCAGCTTCGCGCGATGCTCCCGGCCGTTGACCGCCTCGGCATGCCGCTCGTAACGTCGGGGCAGTTCGCCTACGTCTTCAAGCTCAACTCGCCGGACGGCGCTCAGTCGCTCGCCGTGCGCTGCTTCCGCGGCTTCCTCGGCGACCGGGAGGTGCGCTACCGCGCCATTGACGCGCACCTGAACGCATGCCGACTACCTGCGCTCCCGCGCTTCAAATACCTGCCGGCCGGGGCGCTCGTCTCTGGCCGGCGCTTCCCCGTCCTCCTGATGGAGTGGGTCGCGGGGCCTACGCTCGACGTTTACATGGGCGAGGTCGTAGGCCGCCGCGAAGTCCTGCTCCACCTCGCGGACGAGTGGCTGAAGCTCATGGAGTCGCTGCGCGCGGCCGGTGTGGCGCACGGCGACCTTCAGCACGGCAACGTTATCGTGGAGCGCGGGCGGCTACGACTGGTTGACCTCGACGGCATGTTCGTCCCGGCGCTCGCAGGTTTGCAGTCTAGCGAGGTCGGGCACCAGCACTACCAGCACCCCTCGCGCGGCGCCGACTTCTTCTCGCGCGAGGTTGACAACTTCTCCGCGCTCGTCATCTACCTGTCGCTCCTCGCGCTCGCCGAGCGGCCGTCGCTGTGGGCCGAGCACCATGACGAGAACCTCATCTTCACGCGCGCCGACTTCGCCGAGCCCAACTCTTCGCCACTCTTCGCCAAAGTGCGCGAGATAGGGGCGGAGCACGCGCGCCTCGCCGACGTGCTCGCCGAGGCAGCGAAGTCCCCGCCCGAGGAGACGCCGTGGGTTTTAGACCTCGCGCACGTGAGCTCGCGGCTGCCGGCGTGGATGACGGCGCCGGCCGAGGTCGAGGTGGGCGGCCGCACGCGCGAGGTGGCGCGGGCGCAGGTGAAGGTCGAAGAGGTGCCGGGCGTCTGGTCGCGCGGGCGCGAGAGGCGCACGGCCTCCGTGGTCACTTCCAACACGGTGCAGACCCTCTTCGGCGCGAAGCCGCCCTCCGCCGTCGCGGCGCGCGACCCCTCTGACATCTACGGCAACACGCTCTTCTACACCGTAAGCTCCGTGGGGAACACCTACGCTTACGTCTGGTGGATACCCGTCCACAACCTGATACTCGAAGACGTGTGGGCGTCGAGCTACCTGACGGGCGCGGCCGGGATGCTCTGCTCGCTCATGCTCTTCGTCGCGGCCTTCCTGCTCTACGGGATATTCCGCGCCGTCTATCTGGCGGAGACCGGCTCGCCGCAGGCGCCCGTCAGCGTCATGCCGCACGTGCTCGCGGGGACGACGGCCGCCGCCGCCGCAGGCTCGCAGCCCATCTTCGCCTCCGCTCAGTCGGTGCTGCCCCCGCCGCAGGCGGTCGCCGCGCCGCCGCGCCCCGTCGTCGGTAACCGCAGCCTCCAAATCTACCACCTCCCGGCGTGCGCCTGGGCCGGCAAGATAGCCCCGCGCAACCTCGCGGAGTTCGACTCGCCCGCCTCGGCGGCTAACGCCGGCTACCGCCCCTGCCGCGTCTGCGCGCCGTAAGCGCCCACCCCTTCTATCCTTCCGGGTTGACAAGGCGGTCGCGCGCGGGCAACCTTCTCGTCACGTATTCAAATCCGTTCGGCAAGGGTTCGTGAGGCTTGGGGGCATCCGAGACAGGCGCGCGCGACGGCGGGCGCGAGCAGGGGGCGGGCTACTTCGAGCTGCTGCGGGGCAACCGGGACTTCCGGCTGATGTGGCTCGGGCAGGTCGTGAGTCAGTTGGGCGATTGGTTCAACACCATCGCGCTCTTCACCCTCACGCTCGACCTGACGGGCTCGGGGCGCGCCGTCGCGCTCGTCCTCGTCACGCGCTTCCTGCCGAGCGTCGTGCTCGGCCCGCTCTCGGGCGTCGTCGCAGACCGCTTCAACCGCCGCCGCGTGATGATCTTGAGCGACGTGCTGCGCGCCGTCGTCGTGCTCGGCTTCCTGCTCATACGCCGCCCCGAGCACGTCTGGATGATTTACGCGCTGACGGTCGCGCAGCTCGCGCTCTCCGCCTTCTTCGAGCCCGCGCGCTCGGCCGCCATCCCCTCAATCGTCTCGGGGCGCGAGCTGGTCTCGGCCAACGCCATCTCGGCCGTCACGTGGTCAACGATGCTAACACTCGGCGCGGCGCTGGGCGGCCCCGTCACGGGATGGTTCGGCACCGACGCGGCCTTCGTCATTGACTCGCTCACCTACCTCGTCTCGGCGCTGCTCGTCGCGAGCGTGCGCCTGCCGCCCCGGGCCGAGAGGCCGAAGACGAAACTGACCCTGAGCAAGGCGGTCGGCCTAACCGACACGCTCGAAGGCATAAGCTACGTCCGCAACCGGCCGCGCGTGCTGGCGGTGCTGATGGTGAAGCCCGCATGGGGGTTGGGCGGCGGGATACTGACGCTGCTGCCCGTCTTCGGCGAGAAGGTCTTCGCCGTGGGAGGGAGCGCGGCCGTCGGCATGAGCGTGCTCTACGCGGCGCGCGGCGTGGGGACGGCTGTCGGCCCCGTGCTCGCGCGTCGCTTCGGCGGCGAGACGCGCGAGAGGATGGAGCGCGCAATCGGCCTCTCGTTCTTTCTGGCCGGTGCGTTCTACGCCGCCTTCGGCGCCTCGCAGAGCTTCGCGCTCGCGCTCCTGTTTTTAGCCGTCGCGCACGCGGGCGGGAGCACGCTCTGGGTCTATTCCACCGTGCTTTTGCAGGCGAACGTGGAGGACGAGTTCCGCGGCCGCGTCTTCGCCGCCGAGCTGATGCTTCTGACGCTGACGATGGCCGCGTCGAACTACGTGACGGGCGAGGCGCTCGACCGCTTCGGCTACTCGCCGCGCGCCGTGTGCGTAGCCACCGGCGTCTTCTTCACTCTGCCGGGGCTGCTCTGGCTCCTGACCCGGCGGCTTTGGGACAGGGAGGCTCGGGCGTGAGAGGGCGCGCCGCCGGCTACTGGCGCTTCGACTCACGCTCCCTCGCCGCCGCGCTCGACGTGGACGAAGGCGTTCTGCGGCTGAAGCTCCACGGCGCGGTCGAAGTCGGCCAGGGCGGCGTCTGAGTCGCCGCGCTTGCTGCGAATCTGCCCGCGGCCGGCGTAGGCGCCCGCGACGTTCGGCAGGTACTCGGCCTCCTCGGGGCTCCGCGGCCGGCCCGGCTTTCGCCCGCAACAGTTTTTACTTAAACTCGGCGGTGCCTTTATGAAGCTCAAAGTGGGGGTGATGGGGTCGGCGGGCGACACGCTGCCGGAGGGCGCGGCGGCCGAGCTGCGTGCTAAGGCCGAGGGGCTGGGCCGGGCGCTCGCGCGGCGTGACTGCGTCGTGCTGACGGGCGGGACGACGGGACTGCCCTACGCCGTCGGCGGCGCGGCGCACGACGCCGGCGCGCTGCACGTCGGCGTGTCGCCAGCCGCCGACGCGCGCGAGCACGAGGGGCGGTACGGGCTGCCGCTCGACCGCTGCGGCGTGATGATCTACACGGGCTTCGGGCTGAAGGGCCGGAACGTCGTGCTGGTGCGCTCGTGCGACATCGTGCTCGTCGTGCGCGGCGCGATGGGGGCCTTGAACGAGTTCACAATCGCGCACGACGAGGGGCGCGTGGTCGGCTGTTTGACGGGCACGGGCGGCGTCGCCGACGAGGCCGAGCGGTTGATGAAGGCCCTGCCGAAGAAGACGCGCGCCGTCGTCCACTTCGACCCGGAGCCGGAGCGCCTGCTAGACCTCTGCATAGATTCTTTCCTCGCCGGCCGAAAGAATTCCCAGCCGTGAGCTACGAGATGACTAACGTGGTCGAGGCCGTGCGAGCCGCAGCGGAGTTGGCGGCCGGCGACTTCGACAGCCCGGAGTGGGCGCTCGCGCGGCCCGCGCACCTGGCGCGCTACTGGTCGGGCGAGCCCGCGCCCGAAGGTAGGCGCGCGGAGGCGCGCCTGCTCTGGACGGCGGAGGCCCTCGTCGCTCGCTTCGACTGCCGGCAGACGGAGCCGCTCGTCACGAGCCCCGCCCCGCGACTCGACCAGAAGACCATCGGCCTTTGGGAGCGCGACGTGTGCGAGCTGTTCGTCACGCCCGAGCAGGGCGCGGTCGGCCGCTACTTCGAGTTCGAGGCGGCGCCCACGGGCGAGTGGCT
>DASPKR010000552.1:0-2889 GCA_035627975.1 Pyrinomonadaceae bacterium
ACTCGGAGCTAGCGGCGACGGCGGCGCGGAGCGGCTCTGGCGCGGGCTCCGTCTCGGCCTGCGGCGGCGTCGTGGGCGAGGCGGTCGTCGTCTCTGCGGCTCGGCCTTCGCGGCGCACCGGCGCTCGCCGAGGAGTCGGACGCCGTGCGCGACTGCGCGCTCGCCGCGATGACGGGCGCGCGCACCCACCTCGCGCACGTCTCTACGCGCGGCGCCGTCGAGGCCGTCAGGCGCGCGAAGGCGGACGGCATCAGTGTCACCTGCGAAGTCACCCCGCACCACTTCACGCTGACCGACGAGGCGTGCGAGGGCTACGACACCAACACGAAGATGAGCCCGCCGCTGCGGAGCCGCGAACACCTAGAAGCCGTCATCGCCGCGATAGCCGACGGCACCGTTGACGCCGTCGCCACGGATCACGCGCCGCACCACTCGGACGAGAAGGCGCTCGAGTTCGACCACGCGCCTTTCGGCATCGCGGGCCTTGAGACCGCCGTCGCGCTCGCGCTCGACCGTCTCGTCAACACGGGCGTCATCGGCCTGGAGCGCCTGGTAGAGCTTTTCTCGACAGGCCCGGCGCGCGTCTTCGACCTCGAAGGGCGCGGGACTCTGCGCGCGGGCGCGTGGGGCGACGTGACGCTGCTCGACCCGGCGCTGCGCTGGAGGTTCGACGCCTCGCGCTCGAAGTCGAAGAGCCGCAATACGCCCTTCGACGGCTGGGAGTTCCAGGGGGCGGCAGTCGCGACCGTCGTCGCGGGCCGCGTGGTCTTCCGCAGAGGGACTGAATCGGCCGCGGCCGGCGGGTAAACTTTCCGTCGCTGAAAAAGAAGAGGCACGGCGCGCTCTCCCCTTCGCGCCGTGCCTCTCCTGTTGCGGCCGCTCACTTACGCCTTGACAGGGGCGGCCGAACCCGTTTGATTCTTTCGGGAGCCGGCCCGCGCTCTCCCCTTCGCGGGCCGGCCCCCTCAGTGCGGCGGCCTGTCGGGGGCCGCCGAACCCGTTAAAACTTACTGACGCCTGTACTCCGACAGGGAGACCGCACGGTTGAGTATGACGCCGAACTCGGTGCCGGACTTCACCTCTGCCTCCTCCTCGCGCTCGTAAACCCTCGCGCCCGTGCCGAGCCCGCCGCCGAGTATGGCGCCGATGGCCGCCCCCTTGCCGCCCCCGGCGATGGCGCCGATGATCGCGCCCGTCGCCGCGCCGCCGCCTATGAAGACCGCGTCGCGCTTGCGGTTACCTCGGCCTTCGACCGTGCCTTCGTTGTCGGCGTTCACGTCGTCGGCCTGTAGGCTCGTGAGCGAGCCGTTAATCGTGTGGCGCGCGCCTGTGGGCAACTGCACCTGGTTGAAGGCGACGGTTATCGTGCCGGGCGAGCGGCGCCCCGCGCGCTTGAGGGAGCTTACGCGCCCCCAGATTTTGCTGCCGACGGGGATGACTTCGACGCCGCTCTCGCCGCCGTAAACCGGCTCGGTGACGCTCGTCGAGAAGCGGTCGCCGACGCGCGCCGTCTTCGAGCTGAGCTGCGAGTCCATGCGCACGCGAATCACCGTGTCGGCCGGCACCGTGTAGTAGCGGACGGCCGGCGTGGCAGCGCGCCGGGTGGTCCGGCGTGCGCGCCTGCGCTGCGCGAAGGTCGGGGCGGCGGCCCCGAGGACGATTGCGAAGAGGATCAGTAAACTCGTTGCGCTTTGCGCGAGGCGTCTGCTACGTGGGGTCATCATCTGCGTCCTCCTAAGTTGGCTTTGTCGCCCGCTCCCTCCGATTAAGTCTCGCCGGCGCGAGCGCCGCCGCCGCACTTCGGGTTAGTGCAACGGCCGTGCCACGTCGCGGCGCAGGGGCGAAGGCGTTTCTGCGCTTGTCTTTAGCCGATTTACGCTCGAAAGGCCAGCGAAGAATGCGGGCAACCTTTCGGGGCGTAAGCGAAAGGCGGCAGGCCCGCACGATTTGGTGCGGGGCCTGCGAGCCACTGCGCCATTCCGCCGCGGCACTTTCCAGCACCCCGGCCGGAAGTTGAAATGCTGGCGTTTTTGTGTAAGCTTTGCGCTAACGGCGAACGGGTAAAAATTTCAAGGCGGAAGGCGAGCCGAGCGCGCGCGACGGGTCATTCTTCGAGAGACTAAAATTCCACTGACCTTCGATAAATCACCCCTGAAAAAAGAGGAGCTGAACATGAGCACAGCAGCAACCGCACAGGATTCCCCGATCTCGATGCCTCGCATCAACGACCCAGCCCCCGACTTCGAGGCGAAGTCAACGCAAGGGGTGCTGAAACTCTCGGACTACAAGGGCAGGTGGGTCGTGCTCTTCTCGCACCCGGCCGACTTCACGCCCGTCTGCACGACCGAGTTCGTCGAGTTCGCCCGCCGCTCCGAAGAGTTCAAGAGCCGCGGCGCGCAGCTCGTCGGCCTGTCGGTGGACTCAGTCCCTGCGCACATCGCCTGGATAAGGAACATCGAGGGCCACTTCGGCGTCAAGATTGACTTCCCCGTGGTGGCAGACCTCGACACGAAGGTCGCGCAGAAGTACGGGCTCATACACCCCGGCGCGTCCGAGACGGCCACGGTGCGCGCCGTCTTCATCATTGACCCGCAGCAGAAGGTCCGCGCCCTCATCTACTACCCGATGTCGTGCGGGCGCAACATAGACGAGATCGTCCGCGCGCTCGACGCGCTCCAGACCGCCGACGAGAACGCCTGCGCCACGCCGGCCAACTGGCGGAAGGGCGAGAAGGTGGTGGTGCCGCCGCCGCAGACCATTGCCGACGCGCAGAAGCGGATGGAGCCCGAGTTCCAGTCCGCCAACGAGGTCACAGACTGGTACTTGTCCAAGCGCGAGCTGGGCAAGTGAGGGGCTGCGGGCGCACGGGCCGCGCGTGCAAGGGGGACG
>DASPKR010000553.1:0-3755 GCA_035627975.1 Pyrinomonadaceae bacterium
GCCGCGGGGACTTACCACCAACTCGATGCCGCACGGCACCGCCGCCTTCCAGATTGACTTCGACTTCGTCGCGCACCGCCTAGTCATCCAGACGAGCGATGGCGGCGAGCGCGTCATTAAACTTGAGCCCCGCGCCGTCGCGGACTTCTACGCGGAGTTCACCGACGCGCTCTCCTCCCTCGGCCTCCGCGTGAAAATCTGGCCGACGCCCGTAGAGGTCGCCTCGCCCGTCCCCTTCGACCGGGACAGGGAGCACGCGTCCTACGATTCTGAATACGTGCGCCGCTTCCACCGCGCTCTCTTGCAGTCCGAGCGCATCTTCCAGCAGTTCCGCTCGGGCTTCCAGGGCAAGTGCAGCCCCGTCCACTTCTTCTGGGGCAGCTTCGACCTGGCGGTCACGCGATTCTCGGGGCGCGAGGCGCCGCCGCACCCCGGCGCGCCCGGCGTCGCAGACTCCGTCACGCGCGAGGCTTACTCGCACGAGGTGTCGAGCGCCGGCTTCTGGCCCGGCGGCCCCGAAGGCACCGACGCCCTCTTCTACTCCTACGCCTACCCCGAGCCCGAGGGCTTCAAGTCGCACCACGTCGGCCCCGCCTCTGCCCTCTACAGCGAAGAACTGCGCGAGTTCGTCCTCCCTTACGAGGCCGTCCGCACCGCCGACGACCCCGACGCCGCGCTCCTCGAATTCCTTCAAACCACCTACGAGGCCGCCGCCGAGCACGCACGCTGGGACAGGGCCGCGCTGGAACGAAGGTGACGACGAGAAAAGGCTCGCCCATCCGATGATAGGCGAGCCCGTCGTTTCAGCTTCCTTCCGGCCTAGATTTCGTCAACCTTCGCGGCGAGTATGAAGTCGTTCTCGCTAAGGCCCCCGATGGCGTGCGTGTAAATCTCGACGCGGGCGTAGCCCCAGCCGAAGGTTATGTCGGGGTGGTGGCCCTCGGCCTCGGCGACGCGGCCGACGCGGTTGACGAACTCGAGCGCCTCTGCGAAGTTCGTGAACCTGTATTGCTTCGACAGGTGATGGCCGCCGACGACCTCCCAGCCGTCAAGCTCGCCGAGCAGCCTCACGACCTCCTCGCCTTCGAGCCTCGGCACGCCGCCGTGGCACGGCCCACACTTGCGCTCAGCCAGTCTCTCCATCCGACCTCTCCTCCTCCCTCCGCGGCCGCTTGGCAAAAGGGGCGCCGAGTCGTTAAGCTTACGCTCTAAAGTTCCACACCCGCAATTCTCCAGAAGCCCGAAGGAGGCGATAACCAGCCGTGGCCGCCATCTACCCTTTCCGCGCACTAAGACCGCCCAGCGACCGCGTCGCGGAAGTCGCCGCGCCCCCCTACGACGTGGTCAGCACGGAGGAGGCGCGCCAGCTCGCCTCCGGCAAGCCCCTGAGCTTCCTGCACGTCTCGCGCCCCGAGATTGACCTGCCCGAGGGCGCAGACCTCTACGCCGACGAGACCTACGCGAAGGCCAAAGAGAACTTCAGGAAACTCGTCGAGAGCGCCCCGCTCGAAGAGGAGCGCGAGCCGAGCCTCTACGTCTATCGCCTCCGTATGGGCGGCCACACGCAGACGGGCGTGGCCGCGTGCGCTTCCGTTGACGAGTACGACCGAGACCTCATACGCAAGCACGAGAAGACGCGCCCCGACAAGGAGAACGACCGCACGCGCCACCTGCTCGAGCTTCGCGCGCAGACCGGGCCCGTGTTTTTGACTTACCGCGCCGACCGCCGCATTGACGCGCTCGTCGAGGCGGAGACGACCGCGGAGCCGCTCTACGACTTCACGGCCGAGGACGGCGTGCGCCACACGGTCTGGCGCGCTTCGGCCGCGGAACAGCTCGCGCGCTGCTTCGCCGAAGTCCCGCTGCTCTACATCGCCGACGGGCACCACCGCGCCGCGAGCGCCAGCCGCGCGCGCGCCGCCCTGCGCGACCAGAACCCCTCGCACGCGGGCGGGGAGGAGTACAACCGCTTCCTCGCCGTCATCTTCCCCGAGAACCAGATGCAGATTCTCCCCTACCACCGCGTCGTGAAAGACCTGAACGGCCTCTCGTCGGAAGAGTTCCTGGCGGAGGTTGGCCGGCACTTCAACCTGAGCGGCGACGCGCGGCGCGAAGGCCCCGGCAAGAGCGGCCACTGGCACATGTACCTGGACGGCAAATGGTTCGGCCTTACGCTCAAGGCCGACTCGGCGCGCACGCTCTCCGACGACCCGACCTCGACTCTCGACGTGAGCCTCCTTCAGGACAACCTGCTTGACCCCGTCCTCGGCATAAAGGACGTGCGCACGGACAAGCGCATAGACTTCGTCGGCGGCATACGAGGCACCGCCGAGTTGGAGCGGCTGGTTGACGAGGGCCGCGCGCGTGTGGCCTTCGCGCTCTACCCGACCTCGATTGACGACCTCCTGCGCGTCTCGGACGCCGGGGCCGTCATGCCGCCCAAGTCAACCTGGTTCGAGCCCAAGCTGCGCGACGGCATCCTGATTCACACGGTTTAGAAGAAGCTGTCGGCTGTAAGCTCTCAGCTTCGCCCGTATCGCAGCGATTGGCCTCCGACGTGAACCCCGGGCGGCGGGGGAGTAAAAGCTGAAAGCTGACTGCTTATTGCCGGCAGCTATGAAAGTCGAGACCGAGAGACTGCTGATGCGCCTGCACGAGCCGGGCGACGCCGACGGCCACTTGGGCGTGACCGGTGACCCCGAGTTCCGCGCGCACTTCCCCGAGACCTACCGGCCGACGCGCGACAAGGTGCTCTTCGCGTTGGGCCGCTTCGTGGAGCACTGGCACCAGTTCGGCTACGGCGTGTGGTGTCTGGAACTGAAGGGCGAGGCGGGCGTGCTCGGCTACTGCGGCCTGCGCCGGCTCCCGCAGACCGAGGAGGTCGAGCTGCTCTACGGCATACGCCGGGCGTACTGGGGCCGCGGGCTTGCGACCGAGGCGGCGCGCGCCGCCCTGCGCTTCGGCTTCGAGGAGAAGGGCTTCGCACGGGTCATGGCGGTCACGACGCCCGCCAACCGGCCCTCGCGCCGCGTGCTCGAGAAGTGCGGGATGCGCTACGAGCGCGACGCCGTCTATTTCGACATGCTGTGCGCCTACTACGCCATCGAGCGCGGAGAGTTCCGCGCCGACGCGTCTTCGCGCTACGCCCTGCGTGACTAAAAATTCCTGGAGCGCCCTGGGAGGGGACAGTTTTTATGCGCGTGCTCATCGCAGACAAGTTCGAGCAGTCGGGCCGCGACGGCCTCGAAGCCGCCGGCTGCGACTACTCCTACCAGCCGGACGTGAAGGACGAGACTCTGGTCGAGGCCGTCCGCTCTTACCGCCCCGACGCTTTGGTCGTGCGCTCGACCAAAGTGGGCGAGCCCGTCATGGAGGCCGGCGCGCTCAAGCTCATTGTGCGCGCGGGCGCGGGCTACAACACGATTGACGTGGCCGCTGCCTCGCGCCGAGGCATCTACGTCTCGAACTGCCCCGGCAAAAACTCCGTGGCCGTCGCCGAGCTTGCGCTCGCGCTCATCCTCGCGCTCGACCGCCGGGTAGCCGACAACGTCGCGGAACTGCGCGCGGGCCGCTGGAACAAGAAAGAATTCTCGAAGGCGCGCGGGCTTCTCGGCCGCACGCTCGGCCTCATCGGCACGGGACAGATCGGGCAGGAGGTCATCACGCGCGCGCGGGCGTTCGGCATGCGCGTCGTCGCCTGGAGCCGGAGCCTGACGCAGGAGCGTGCGATAGTCCTCGGCGTCGAGCGCGTTGAG
>DASPKR010000554.1:0-4879 GCA_035627975.1 Pyrinomonadaceae bacterium
CAACGCGGCCCAGCGCGAGAGGTGCGCGGAATACGTGGGCGCGGTTCTTGCCAGAAAGAGTTCGGCTTCGGCGGCGAGCCGCGCGGCGTCGGCGCGCGTCGAGTCAGCGCGGAGAGCGCCGAAATCGTCGAAGCCTAGATCGCGCGCCGCGTCGCGCAACGTTTCGAGCCGGGCCGCGCGCAGGTCGTCGCAGGGGCGTAAAGCGTCGAGCCAACGGCGCCACAGCTCTCGCCTGCGCGCCGCGTCGGTCTCGCGCCCGAGCATGCCCGGCACATCGCCGGCGCCCACCCTCCCGCCGCCCCACTCGACGCCGCCCGCCCCCTCGCAGCGCCCGAGCTCTTCCGTCACCTCGCGCGCTTCCGCCTCTGCCCGCCCGAGCCGCGCCGCGCCCAAGAGTGCGCGCAGCCCCGCGCGCTCCGTCTCGAACTGCTCCGGCGCCTCTTCCAACGCGCGCGCGAGGTCTTCGACCGCCCCGCGCGACCACAGGTCTGCGTAGCGCTCCTCGACGGGCCGCAAGTCCGGCCGCTCGGCGAGCCCCGCGTGGCGCTCGAAGCGCGCCCGCTCGACGGCAGAAGTGTAAGCTGCGAACTCGCGTCGGTAGTCGGTCGGGCTCATTTCGTGCCGCAGGCGCGCTCGGCCCGGGGCTTTGCACGCTTCGCTCTTGCTGTTCTTAAGGGAATTCCGGCCGGCAGGATTCTAGCACGCGCGCCAAAAGAGAACGGGCGCGGCAAACTTGGGGAATGCCGCGCCCATTCTAATTTGTGGTCACTGTCCTCACCCCAGCAACCACTGAGACGGATGATCCACCAACCGTCTCTCTTGCCCCACAATATACATCGCAACGCTCATGCCATGCAAGCGGAAATTTAACACCTTTCAAAACCCCACTTTTTGTTGGGCTTTTCTATGTATTGCAGGACAACAAAGTTTCTCACGGCGCCGCGGCGTGTAAGTCTTACACTGGCGGCCGAGTAAAAATTTCACGCCCGCGTTTTTCAAGACGCGCCGAGATTACGCTCGATGACGGAGACGAGACGCGCGGCAAGCTCCTCGATCTCGTCCTGCCTCTGCCCCTCTATCATGACGCGCGCGAGCGGCTCGGTGCCGGAGTAGCGGAGCAGGAGCCGCCCTCGCCCGCCGAGCGCGCCCTCGACCTCTCTCCCGGCGCGCGCGATCTCTTCGACCTGGTCGAAGGGGAGCTTTTCGCGCACGCGGACGTTCTTGAGCACCTGCGGGAAGCGCTCGAAGCCTTCCACAAGCTGGTGCAGCTCGCGGCCCGTCTCGCGCATGACGGCGAGGAGCTTGAGCGTCGTAATCATCCCGTCGCCCGCGAGGCTCACGCGCGGGAAGATTATGTGGCCCGACTGCTCTCCGCCCAGGCACGCGCCCCGCTCTTCGAGCATTTCGAGCACGTATTTGTCGCCCACGTCTGCGCGCAGAAGCTCCATGCCGCGCGAGCGCAGGGCCAGTTCGAGCCCTACGTTGCTCATCACGGTCGCGACGACGCGCCCGCCGTCGAGCTCGCCCCTCTCGGCCATGTGCTTCGCCAGAGCCCAGAGCGTGGCGTCGCCGTCGACGAGGCGGCCGCGGGCGTCCACGAAGAGGGCGCGGTCGGCGTCGCCGTCGTAGGCGACGCCGAGGTTCGCGCGCTCCTCGACCACGCGGCGCTGCAAGGCTTCAGGGTGGAGCGAGCCGCAGCCGCGGTTGATGTTGCGGCCGTCCGGCGCGTCGCTAGTGGCGACGACGCGCGCGCCGAGCCGCTGGAAGAGCGCGGGGGCAAGCCGGTAGGACGCGCCGTTGGCGCAGTCGAGCACGACGGTCACGCCGTCGAGCCGGAGGCCGCCCGCGACATCGCCCGCGAGGTAGTCGAGATAGAGCGACTTAAGCTCCGCCGCCCTCCGCTCGTTCCCCGCGGCGCCGCTTTCGTCAACGCCGGCCGCGGCACGGCCCGCGTCGGCGTATATGTCAGCCTCGATGAGCCGCTCCGTCTCTTCGTCGAGCTTGCGGCCCGTGGGCGCGAAAATCTTAATGCCGTTATCGTCGAAGGGATTGTGGGAGGCGCTGATGACAACCCCGGCGTCCGCGGGCAGAGAGCGCGCGAGGTAGGCGACGCCCGGCGTGGTTATCACGCCCGCAGACTCAACGGCCGCGCCCGACTCGCGCGCGCCCGCGGCGAAGGCTGCCTCTATCCAGCCGCCCGACTCGCGCGTGTCGCGCCCCGTCACCAGTCGAGGCTCGCGGCCGAGCTTGTCGGCGAGCCGGCGGGCGAGCGAGCGCCCTGCCGTCTGAACCGTCGCGGCGTCGAGCGGGAACTTGCCCGCCGCGCCGCGCATGCCGTCAGTACCGAAGAGTTTTTTCCTCTCAGTCATCAAAGCCATCATAACAGAACCGCGGGCGGCACTGATTATCTGTTGACGGTGAGCTCGGAGGGCGTGGTGGAGAGGAGCTGTACGCGGCCGGTGGCGGCGGGCGGGAGCGAGAGGCGCGGGACGGGCGAGCCGTCGTCGCCGGTCTCGACTACGACGCGAACGTCCTCGGGGCGAAGCGACTCGACGATGGCGCGCGGCCCCCTGAGTGTGACAGAGACGGTCTGCGGCGAGACCTGCGCGCCGGAGGCCGCGCGCACCTGTACGTTCGCGATGCGCCGCTCCGACTGCTCCTCGGCCATCTCGACGCGCACATTGACCGTCGCGTCGAGCGGGACGACCTTGCGGTCGGGGATGTCAACGGCCGTCTGCGGCAGTTGCAGGCTCTCGCGGCGGCCTTCGAGCGAAATGGTCTCGGTATAAGCCTTCTCGATGGCCTGCACGTGGCTCTCGGGGCCGCGCACGCGCACGCGGTCGGGCACGACCTGCACGCCGCGCAGGACGAAGCCGTCGGGCGGCTGGCCCTCGAAGCGGGCCTCGACGGTGACCTCGCGCTCGACGACGGGCTCAAGCCTGAGGGTCACGCTGCGAGGCGTGATGTCGAGCAGGCGGACGCCCTCGGGAACGTCCATCGTGACGTTCCTGTCCGTGAGGCGCGCTACGCGGTCGCCCGGCTTGAGGCCCGTCACGTCGGCGCGCGCGACGAGGTTGCGCGCGTTTATCTCGGCGAGCTTCCCCTGGCTGCCCTCGAGCGTCACGTCAACCTCCTCGACGGGGTCGTTGCTTATCTCGACGTTCTCGGGCAGTAAGAATTCGAGCGGGACGTTGCGGAGCCTGACGGTCGAGGGCGTGCGCTGCGCGGTGACGGCGTACCAGAGGCCGAGCGTGATGAGGAAGGCCATGAGCTTGAGCGTCCAGTCTTCGAGGAAGAACTCGCGCAGCCAGCGGCGGGCGACGCCGCCGTCGGCACCGCCGCCCCGCCGTTTTTTGGTGAACTCGAAGGCCATGTCAGTCGCTCGCGCCGAGCCTCTGCCCCCTCACGTCCGCGTCGCCCAACGTCTCGGCCTCTGCGATTCTTTCGCCCCCCGCCTCGGCCTCGCGCGCGGCGGCCGCGGGCTCGACGGCTGAGATGATGGCCGAGCGCAGGCGCGTGGCGTCCAGGTTGCGCCGAATCTGCCCGCCCTGCACGAAGGAGATTATGCCCGTCTCCTCGGAGACGACGACGGCGACGGCGTCCGTGTCCTCCGTGATGCCTATGGCGGCGCGGTGGCGCGTGCCGAGGTCTTTCGAGAGCAGCGGGTTCAGGGTGAGCGGCAGGAAGCAGGCCGCGGCCGCGACGCGGTGGCCGCGCACGACGACGGCGCCGTCGTGCAGGGGCGTCGCCGGGTTGAAGATGGTGACGAGAAGGTCGTAGCTCAAATCGGCGTCGAGCTGCACGCCGCCCTCTATGACGTTGCGCAGGTTGACGCCGCGCTCGACGACGATGAGCGCGCCCGTCTTCGTCGAGGCCAGCGTCGTCGCCGCCAGCACTATCTCGTCGTAGGCGCCCTCGCCGAACTGCCCGCGGTGGCGTATCAGGAACGGGACGCGGAAGCGGTTGCCGAAGGAGATGAGCGCCTGGCGAATTTCGTTCTGGAAGAGGACGATGACGGCGACGCCGACGTAGAGGGGCGCGGGCCGCAGTATGAACTCGAGCGTGGCGAGGTCGTAGCGGGCGGCGGTCCAGTAGAGCAGGGCGAGGCCGGCTATCCCTGCGGCCATCGGGGCGGCGCGCGTGCCGCGTATGAGCTTCAGCAGCGCGTAAACCAGCAGGAAGACCAGCAGGATGTCCGCCCAGTTGCGCGGCTCCCGGAGCCTTTCCAGATAGTGGTTGTACGTCTGAAGAAGCATCTTTCGAAATTTTCGGTTTTAGATTTGCGATTTGCGATTCCGTGTTCCATCGGGGTGACTCTCGGCCAGATCAAAAATCACAAATCACGAACCCGAAATCCTGTCAGCCGACGTGCCGGGGCATCGGCTCGCCCGCCACGGCTCGCTCTGTCGCGCGGTCGTCGCGGAAGTTGACGTGCGCGTTTATCAGAATCTGCCCGGGCGCAAAGTGCATCGTCAGTGGCTCTATGACCTCGACGACGTTCGGGCGCTTGGGCATGGCCTTGCGTATGCGCTCTCGCGCGTCCGGGTTGGCGGCCTCGCCGGGCAGGAGCCCGCGCGAGAAGCGCGCCAGCACGAAGGCGACGACCCCGAGCACCGGCCCGATGGCGATGGAGGCGACGCCGTCCCGGTGGGCGCCGCCGCCGGGGCCTGTGTGGTGGTCAGTCAGGTAAATGCCGACGAAGGCGAGCACGGTGCCTACGAGCGCGCCGAGCACCACGAGCGCCTACTGAGCCCCCGGCTTGTTAGAGTTACACGCCTCCGCGCCGATTATGCTGGAAAAAGGGGCTTGAATCAATCCTGTCGTGGGGGAAGGGGTTGGGGCTGAGGGTCAGGCCCGGCTTTTGCGACGGATGCGGCCG
>DASPKR010000555.1:0-4774 GCA_035627975.1 Pyrinomonadaceae bacterium
GGAGAAGAAGGCGGGGCCCGTGCCGTAGTTGCGCGGGATTATTTGCTGGCCCGGCAGGGGGTCTATGTCGAAAGCGCCGAAGGGGGTCAGGCGCACGCTGGCGCGCGCGAGGTCTGTGGCGAAGGCGGGCCGCTCGGTGGAGAGCGAGTCGCGGTTGAGGTCTCGGCCGATGACGATGTTGAAGGGGCGGCCGGAGTTGGCGACGACAATCGGGTTCAGGCGTACGCCCCACGGCAGCGCGTTTATCGTGCCGAAGAAGAAGAAGCGGTGGCGTATGTCCTGTAGAGAGCGGCCGTACTCGCCCGTCAGATCGTACTGGTTGACGGGGAACGTGCCGGCCCCTTCGGCGTCGCCGCGCGCGCGGTTCAGGGTGTAGTTGACGGAGAAGGAGTAGCTGCGGCTAAAGCGGTTGTTGAAGTTGACGATTAACTGCCGCTGGCTGAATCGCCCGCTCGACTCGTACTGGAAGAGGTTCCCGCCGAGCGGGTTCGGCCTAATCAGTTGACCTGACGAGTCGCGCAGCGGGCGCCCGTCGCCGTCCGTGAGCGGCGCGTTGACGTTGCGCGAGCGCAGCACGTGCAGCGAGCGCGCGCCGATGAGTGAGACGGAGAGCGTGACGTTGCGCGCGAGCTGCCGCTCGAGGCTTATCGCCGTCTGCATCGTGTATGGCGTGCGCAGGTCGGGCGCGAGCTGCCGGACGGTCTGCGGGATGCGGAAGGCCGTAAGCTCCTCGACCGTCGGCACGTCGGGGAAGCGCGCGAGCAGTTGGCGCGCGAGCTCGGCGCGCCCGGACGTGTCCTCGGGCGGCGGTTCCGTTATCAAAAACTGCTGCTGCGTCGTGCCGTTGAAGCGCTCGGACTGCAAGAGGAGGTTCTCGCCGAAGCGGTCGAAGAAGACGCCGAAGCCGCCGCGTATGACGGTCTGCTGCCCGCGCGCGCCGCCTCCACCGCCGCCGCCCGCCCCCGGCGACCACGCGAAGGCGAGCCGAGGCGCGAAGTTCAGCGCCGAGTCAATGTTCGCCTGCGCCTCGTAGCGCAGGCCCGCCGAGAGCGTAAGGTTGGGCCTGACGCGCCAGTCGTCCTGTATGAAGGGGCTGAAGTCGGTCTGCCGGACGCTCACCTCGGGCTCGCCGCCCGCGACGGAGAACTGCGTCGGGCGCGCCGTGCCTTGCAGCGAGGCCCGGTACTGTTCGAGCGTCGTGAAGGTGAACGTACCGGCGAAGTTCTGCCGGGAGATGTCGCGCACTCCGGCCGAGCGCAGACGCGCGCCGACCTTTAGGGCGTGGTCGCCCCACGCCCAGGAGGTGTAGTTCTGAAGCTCCACGCGGTCCAGCTCGTTCGAGGACTGGCCCGACTGCGCGCCGCCGGCCGTGAAGGCGTCGAGCACGCGCAGGGTCGGCGCGAAGCTCCCGCCCTCGTTCTGCCGGCTGTCGCGCGAGTACTGGAAGCGCGTCTCGTTTATGACCTTCTGGTTGATGACGGCCGTCTCGGTGAGCCGGAGCGTGTGCTCGCGGCTCTCAACGTCGTAGGCGCGCTCCGGCAGGTTGAAGCCGCCGACGCCCTCGCCCTCGCGGCTCGTCCGCTCGAAGCTGTAGCGCGCGACCAGCGTGTTCGTCGGGCTTATCTGGTAGTCGAGGCGCGGGCTGAAAGTCGTGCGCCGGTCGGGCGTCAGCAGCGTCTGGCTGAACGGGACGGCCGGCAGCAGCGGGTCGTCCTCGTCGAGCACTACGGCCTGCACGACTTCGTTATCGTCCGTCTCCCTGCGCTCGAAGTCTAGGAAGAAGGAGGCGCGGCCCGCCGAGATGGGGCCCGAGATGTTCCCGCCGTAG
The DNA here is from genome assembly GCA_035627975.1 of Pyrinomonadaceae bacterium. Classification (GTDB taxonomy): domain Bacteria; phylum Acidobacteriota; class Blastocatellia; order Pyrinomonadales; family Pyrinomonadaceae; genus QHXN01. The sequence continues at coordinate 1,829 of DASPKR010000555.1, forward strand.
CGGCGCGACTGGTAGGGCGCGCGCGTCGGCGCAAACGGCGCGCGCGAGTTCAAGCTCTCGTCGTTGAAGTTGAAGAACGCCTGGCCGCGGAAGCGGTCGGTGCCGGGCTTGGTGAAGATTTCGACGCGGCCGTAGCCGAGCCGGTCGTACTCGGCAGAGAAGGGGTTGCGGTTGATGCGAATCTCGCGGATTGATTCTTTCGGCGGGAGGCGCCCGCCCGAGAAGCCGTCGAGGTAGATGTCGGCGCCGCCCTCGGCGCCGACCGATGGGCCCGCGAGCGCCTGGAGCGCTTCGGAGAGGTCGTCGGGGTCGTCGGGCAGCGCGTCCAGGTCTTCGCCGCGCAGCACCACCGCCCCGGCGTTCGACTCGGGGTCTGTGCCGACGCCTTCCTCGGCTATGACCGTCACCTCCTCCTGCTCGATGGAGACGGTGAGCACGATGTCGAGTGGGTCTGTGCGGCCGGCCGTGATCTCGACGCCGAGGTTCTCGTAGGCGGCGAAGCCCGGCTGGTTGATGCGCACCGTGTAGCGGCCCGGCGCGAGCGCCGAGAAGACGTAGCGCCCCTCGTCGTCCGTGACGGCCGAGCGCTCGACGCCGGCCGCGTCCGTCGCCGTCACGGTCGCGCCGACGATGACTCCGCCCAACTCGTCCGTGACGCGCCCGCGCAGAGTGCCTAGAGACTGCTGCGCGGTTATAGTCGCCGCGCACGCGAATAAGCAAACCAGTACCGCGCCGTGGAGAGCGCGGCCCTTCCCTCCATGAAGCTGTCGCATCATTCCCTGCCCGATCAAGATTTCAAATAACGGGGGAACTGCGGTCGGGGGTTTTCGGATTCAAGTTAAAGCCCGTACTGCCCGCACGCTCTTTTACTTCGGCTGGTCGCGGGTGGTGCCGGTGTTGCCGGTGCCGCCGCCCATTACGTCGCCGGGCAGGCCGGGGCTCAAGCCGCGCGGGTCGTCGCCGCCGCGGCCACCGAAGGAGCGTAGGACTTCGGCGTCGCCCGTCACGAGAGCCACGGCCGTGACGCGCTCGGGAGTAGCGCCGGGCGTGGCCGTCACGATCACGGCGTCACCCTTCTTCAACTCGGCGAGCGTTATCGCAGGCATGCGCTCAAGGGCCTGCTGCAAGTTCCCGCCGCCGAAGCCGCCGCGCCGCCCGCCGCCGGGGCCGCGCCCCTGATCGCCCGCGCCTTCGCCGTCAGCGCGCCGCTGCTCCGCGCGCTCGCGCCGCCGCTGCTCGCGCTCCTCTTCAGTGCGCCCGCCCTGCTGGCCTCCGCCCGACTGCGCGCGAGCGGCGCGGCGCTGCTCGGCCTGCTGCCTGCGCGCCGCCATCTCGCGGGCGAACTCTTCGGGTATGCGGCGCAGCATCGTCCTCTGCCCCGTGGCGACCGTGAAGGTCTGGCCCGTCTGCTCGTTCCTGACAGTGACCTCGCCGCGCGCGGCGTCCACCGAGGCGACGCTGCCCACGACGCGCGTGAACGACCCCGACAGAATCTCCTCGGCCGCGAAGCTGCGGCCGTCGGCGCTGCGCTCGCCCGTGGCGCGCATTTGGTCGCCGACCTTAACCTCGTCGAACGAGCCGGGCCGCGCGTCGCCCGCGCGCGCAGAGTCTGCCGCGTAGCGGAGGAAGCGCGCGCCGGCCGGCGCGTTGATAGTCACGGTCTCCTGCCCCTCGCGCCCGCGCGTGAAGACGGTCAACTGCTTCGCCGCCGCGTCAACCGCGGCGACGCGGCCGACGAGCGTGCGCCGCTGTCTCTCCTCGCGCTCGCGCTCGCGCTGCGCGGCGAGCCCCGCGCCGCTCATCACTATCAACTGCCGGACGGGCGCCTCGCCCGCGCTCATGCCGTTCGGGACGAGGACGCGGTCGCCGACCTGCACGTCGGCGCGCGTGACCCGCTCGGCCTTGTCGAGCGTCGTCTCGCCGGGCGGGAGACGGCGGAAAGTCGTCTTGTCGTCAACCGCCACGGTGCGAGACTCGCCCGCGACCGTCTTGACGGTGAACCGGCCGGCGGCCGCGTCAACCGCCGTCACCTCGCCGACGAGGTGCTGCGCTGGCGCCTGCGCCGTCTGCCCCCACGCGGGGAGCGCGAGCGCGAAGGCGGCTAACGCCGAAAGCACGAAAGCTCTTTTCATCTGTGACCTCTGTGCGAAATATGCGCGGGGAGCGGCCGGCCGGGGCGCGGGCCTGCACGATAGATGCGGCCAGCGGCGTCGGCGTTCGGGGAAAGTTTTAGGGGTCGCGCTGAATATACCGCAAGAGGGCGGGCCGAGTCAGCCCAAGCGCGTACACTTGTTGGGCGCGCGCCACCCGAAAAAGCGAGCGGGCGCCGCGATTTTGGGATCGCGGCGCCCGCTCTGTTGTAACGGTCACTGTCCTCACCCCAGCAACCGTGTAGGCATTTGGATACACCGCATGCCCAGTTGCGGGAGACTATAAATCTTCCGCGCGCGGCGCGCAACCCTCAAATGCAAATTTAATTCTCCCCGCGCGATTGAATTATTTTATCAAACGGATTTCGTTAACTTATCGCGCCGAGCGCCGAGGCCACTTCCTCCGGCAGGGGCGAAGAGAACTCCTCCCATTCGTTCGTCGCCGGGTGATGGAAGGCGAGCCGCGCCGCGTGCAGGCACAGGCGCGCGTGGGGCTCGCCGCCGTACCAGCGGTCGCCGACTATGGCGTGTCCCGCGTGCGCGCAGTGTATGCGTAGCTGGTTCGTGCGGCCCGTCACGGGCTCGAGCTCGACGAGCGCACGGCCGCGCCCCCTCTCCAACACGCGCAGGCGAGTCTCCGCCTGCTTCCCCGATTCGAGCACGCGCCACGGCGGCCGGGCGCCCTCCTCCCGCCCGACGGGCGCGTTGATGACTTGCTCTTCGGCCCCGACGCTCCCGCCGACGACGGCCAGGTATCTCTTCTCGACCAGCCTGCGGCGGAAGTGCTGCGAGAGCC
>DASPKR010000556.1:0-2359 GCA_035627975.1 Pyrinomonadaceae bacterium
GCCGTGCCTGCCGTGTTCAATCAAGCCAGCACGTCCCGAAGAGGATGGGGGGTGGACCGAATCCTGTGACTTAGGACGCCGCGGCGGATAAACCCCAGTCGCGCACCGGAGGCCGCGAGGCAAGAGCAAACTTGCCTCGCGGCCTCTCATTCTGGAGCGCGGGGAGCGGCGCGGCACGGCAGGAAGGCCAGACCGTTTTATTCCCGCCTGCAAAAATTCCCTGTAAGGATTCCACGGCGTGGGCGACCAATGGGTGTGAGCAGTTGACCCAGGGCGCCGCAATCATTCGGAAAGAGTTCCGTTGAGCTTGAGGAGGAGAGTGTCCCCGTGGAAAGAAAGATCACAGCCGGAGAGTTTGAGTCCGAGGCGCTGCCGCACCTCGACGACCTGTACCGGACGGCCGTGCGGCTAGTGCGGGATCGCTCCGAGGCCGAAGACCTCGTGCAGGAGGTTTACTTGCAGGCGTGGAAGTCCTACCACAAGTACGAGCCGGGGACGAACTGCCGCGCGTGGCTATACAAGATTCTCTTCAACAAGACGAACCACCACCGCCGGCGGAAATACTCTCAGGGCGGCCTTCTACAGGCCGACGGCACGCTCATCGCCGAGACTGTCGCCTGCGAGCCGCCCGTCCGCCAGGACTTGACCGACGAGGAGGTCATCGAGGCCGTGGACGGCCTGCCGCTCAACTACCGCGAGGTGGTGCTGCTCGCTGACGTGGAAGAGTTCTCCTACAGGGAGATCGCGGAGGTGTTGGGGATTCCCGTCGGCACCGTGATGTCCAGGCTCAGCCGCGGCAGGAAACAGTTACGAGACTCGCTGGCGGGCGTGGCCCGAGAGTACGGCATAAAGGACGCCGGGCGTGAGGCGAAATCGGCGGCCGCCTTTGAGGCGCTGACGGCGGCGTGACCCCGGAGGTTCGCGCACTAACATGACGAACAAAGGGGCGGGGCGGCTGTGATAGCCACAGCCGCCCCGCCTCTTTCAGCACCGCGCTTGTCTGAGAGTCTAGCGACTCTCAGCGTCTGCCACTCACGGCCTGATGCCGGCGACGTTGAGGCGCATACGGTAGAGGGCGGAGCGCGCACAAAGGTAGAGCGTCTTTCCGTCCTCGTCGCCCCATGCCATGTTGTGAACGTGGCGCGGCGTGATGATCGTGCCGAGGTGCTTGCCCTCCGCAGAGATGACCCAGAGGCCGCCGGGGCCGGAGACGTAGAGGTTCCCTTCGCGGTCAACCTTGACGCCGTCAATCGCGTTCTGCTCGCGGTCGAGCGCGGGCGTCAGGTCAAAGAAGGGCCGGCCGTTCGCGAGGGTGCCGTCGGGCCTGACCTCGTAGCGCATGACGACGACGCGCTTCGTGTCCCAGTTGCCGACGTACAGGTACTTCTCGTCGGGCGAGAGCGCGAGGCCGTTCGGCCCGGTGAAATCTTTACTGACGACCCGGAGCTTGCCGTCGCGGAGCGAGTAGATGCCGGAGAAGGGAAGCTCCTTGCGCGGGTCTTCGCCGAACTTCGGCAGTCCGAAGGGCGGGTCTGTGAAGAAGAGCGTGCCGTCGGAGCGGTAAATCAGATCGTTAGGGCTGTTGAGACGCCTGCCCTCGAAGCGGTCTGCGAGCACGGTTTCGCTTCCGTCCTTCTCAAGGCGGATCACGCGGCGGTTGCCGTGCTGGTTGATCGTGAGACGGCCCTGCGGGTCGAGCGCGAGGCCGTTCGAGCCGGGCTGCCGGTACTCGGCGATGTCCGCGCCCGCGTAGCCGCTCGGTCGTTTGAAGACCGACAGCTCGCCCGGCTCCCCTCCGTTCGGCTTAAACTTGTAGATGGTGTTTGCGTTCGGGTCGCTGAAGAGCAGGTAGCCGCCGCCATCGCGCACCCAGACGGGGCCTTCCGTGAACTCGAAGCCCTCGGCGAGCTTGAAGACCTTCGGGTTGAGGCCGACGATGCGGTCAATCGCCGGGTCAATGCGTTTGACCTCGACGTTGACCTCCGAGGGCGTCGTGGGCAGGGGGCCGCGCGCGCCCGCGTAGAATTCGAGCCGCGCGTAGCGCACCCATATGTAGTTGGTCGGCGCCGCCGAGAGCGGGCCGTTCGCGCCGAAGACGGCGAGCTGAATCTGCTGGCCCGGCCGCACGCCGCGCCCGACCACGAGGCGGTTCGCCGCGTTCCACCCGCCGACGACCGAGCCACCCTGCTGCCCCGTCGCGCGCACCAACTCCCCGTCAACCCACACCTCCGCGTAGTCGTCGAGCGAGGTCTCGAAGACGACCGTGGAGCCGTCCGTGTCGAAACCGCCGACGCGCTCCGGGACGGCCGACCAGTTCCCGATGCTGGCGCTCGACCACCCGGAGCTGTTCGACGCGACG
>DASPKR010000557.1:0-8054 GCA_035627975.1 Pyrinomonadaceae bacterium
TGACGTGGCGGCCCTCGGGCGCGAGCGTCGGGTCTGTGAGCGTCGGGACGGAAATGTCCATGCAGGGCTCGGGCGAGAAGTCGCCGTATTTCGCAGCGTCGAAGGCGCGCTCTAAGTAGTCTATATCCGGCCCGATGTGTATTCGGCCGGAAAGCTCCGCGGCGCCGCCGGCGTCAGCCCCCTTGAGCGCCGTGAATTCGGGCAGCCCCGCGAGCGCGAGGTTGACTTTCGCGATCGCGCCTTTCGAGCGGTAGGCGCGAACCTTCATGAGGAAGTCGGGGCCGAGGTCTGCGGGGTCAACCATGCGGAGGAAGGTTCGGCGCGGGTCTGCGTTCGAGACGACTGCGCGAGCGCGGATTTCCTCTCCACCTTCGAGGACTACTCCTTCCGCCCGGCCGTCGCGCACGATGACGCGCGCGACTTCGGCGCTCGTGCGAATCTCGGCGCCGGCCGACATGGCGGCGTGGGCGAGCGCCTGCGTGAGAGCGCCCATCCCGCCGCGCACGAAGGCCGCGGGCGGGACTGCGCTCCCGCCGAAGGCCGCTTGGAGCAGGAGCCCCAAACTCGTCCCGGCAGACCAGGGGCCGGCGAACGCCCCCGCTATGCCTCGTGCCGCGACCGCCGCGCGCAGCAACTCCGTCTCGAACCACTCGGAGACGAGGTCTGCGACGGCCATCGGCCCCCAGCGAAGCAGGCGATAAGCGTCGCGCCGGGCCAACCGCCGGAAATCACGGCCCAGCTTCCCGAAGGCCCAAACGTCTCCGGCCGAAGGCTTCTCAATCGAAGGCGGCGCGCGCTCGAGCAGCGGCGAGAGCACGCGCCCTATCGCCGCGAAGCTCTCGCAGAACTCGGGCCATGCCTTCGCGTCGCGCTCGGAGAAGTCTCTGAGCCCCTCGGCCGTGCGCGCCGCGTCGTCGTGTATGACGAGGGCTCGCCCGTCGGGCGACGGCGCGAAGAGGCGGGCTTGCGGGCGCACGAAGGAGAGGCCGTGCCGGCCGAGCTCTAACTCGCGCGCGACGCGCGGGAGCAGCGGCCCCGCCGAGTGCGTCAGCGCCGAGCAGCGGAAGCCCGGTTGGAACTCTTCGGTCACGCACGCGCCGCCGACCAACGCCCGGCGTTCCAGCACGAGCGGCTTGAGGCCCGCCCGAGCCAGATAGCACGCCGCGACCAGCCCGTTGTGGCCGGCCCCAACGACGATCACCCTGTCTTCAACGCTCGACGCCATTTAGGACAGCCCGCCTCCCGTCATCCCTCCGCCGTCACTTCCTTACCTTCCCCTTCTTCCAGTCGTCGAGAATCTTCAGCGCCGCGTTGCGGCCGGGCGCGCCCATGATGCCGCCGCCGGGGTGCGTGGCCGAGCCGCACATGAACAGATTGTTGACGGGCGTGCGGTACTGCGCCCAGCCGGGCGCGGGCCGGAGGAAGAAGAGCTGCTCCAGCGTAAGCTCGCCCTGGAAGATGTTGCCCTCGGTGAGGCCGAACGTGCGCTCGATGTCGAGCGGCGTCAAGACCTGACGGTGCAGGATGCGCTCGCGTATGTTGGGCGCGTGCTCGGCGATGGCGTCTATCACCGTGTCGCCGAACTCCTCGCGCCGCTCGTCCCATGTGCCTTCCTTCAGGTGGTAGGGCGCGTACTGCACGAAGCAGGACATGACGTGCTTGCCGGGCGGCGCGACCGAAGGGTCTGTGAGCGACGGGATGACGATGTCAACGTAAGGCCGGCGCGAGAAGCGGCCGTACTTCGCGTCGTCGTATGCGCGCTCCATGTACTCGACGCTCGGCGAGATGGAGACGGCGCCGCGCAGGTGCGCGCCCGGCCCCGGCAAGCTCCTGAAGTCGGGCAGGGCGTCGAGCGCGAGGTTCACCTTGCCCGAAGAGCCGCGGAACTTGTAGCGCTTGATGTCCTCGATGAAGTCTGCGGGCAGGTGCTCTTCGCCCACCATCCTGAGGAACGTGAGGCGCAGGTCAACGCTCGAAGAGACGACGTCGGCGTAAATCTCCTCTCCGTCTTCGAGCGCGACGCCGCGCGCGCGCCCCCCCTTCACGATGATCTTCGCCGTCGGCGCCTCGGTGCGAATCTCCGCGCCGGCCTCGCGCGCCGCCTCCGCTATCGAGTTCGAGATCGCGCCCGTCCCGCCGCGCGCCAGCCCCCACGAGCGGAACGCGCCGTCTATCTCGCCCATGTAGTGGTGCAGCAGCACGTAGGCCGTCCCCGGCGAGCGCACGCCGAGGAACGTGCCGATGATGCCGGAGGCGGCCATCGTCGCCTTGAGCGCGTCGGTCTCGAACCAGCGGTCGAGGAAGTCAACGGCGCTCATCGTCATGAGCTGTACCTGGTTGTACTTGTCCTCCTCGGGGAGGCGCTGGAAGCGGCGGCCGAGGAAGAGCAAGTCCATCAGCCCCTTCGGGCTCAGGGAGGTGGGGTCGGGCGGCGTCATGCCGAGTATGGGCTTGACGAATCGGCCCATCTCGACCATAGCCTTGCCGTACTCGTCGTAGGCTTCGGCGTCCAAGCGCGAGTGGCGCGCGATCTCGCGCCGGGTCTTGGCGTGGTCGTTCACGCGCCAGAGGTAGTCGCCGTCCGGGAGCGGCGTGAACGTGCCGTCGAGCGGGAGGATTTCCAGACCGTGCCGAGGCAAATCGAGCTCGCGGATTATCTCGGGCCGCAGCAGCGAGACGACGTAGGAGGCGACCGAGAACTTGAAGCCGGGGAAGACCTCCTCCGTCACGGCCGCCCCGCCCAGCACGTGCCGGCGCTCGAGCACGAGGACTTTCTTCCCAGCGCGAGCCAAGTAGGCCGCGTTCACCAGCCCGTTGTGACCGCCGCCTATGACGATGCAGTCGTATTTTTGCGCCATGCTTTAGAAGGTAATGCTTGACGGAAGATTCGCTAGCATACTTATAATCGCCCGCCGTGACAATCGCCCGCTGAAGACCAAAACGCCCATGCCCATCGGAACCGCTTTCCATGAGAGAACCTTCCCGCTGTGCGAGAGCCTGAGCTACAGGGAGTGGTCGGGCTACTACGCCGTAAGCTCCTACGAGCCGCACCACGAGCACGAGTACAACGCAATCCGTAACGCCGCCGCCCTCATAGACATCTCGCCGCTCTTCAAGTACCGCGTCGCCGGGCCGGACGCCACGCGCCTCGTTGACCGCATCGTTACGCGCGACATGCGGAAAGTCTCCACGGGGCAGGTCATCTACACGCCCTGGTGCGACGAGCGCGGGAAGGTCATTGACGACGGGACTGTCTCGCGCCTCGCGGAGAACGTGTACCGCTGGACGGCGGCAGACCCCAGTTTGCGTTGGCTCACGCAGAACGCCGCGGGGATGGATGTGGAGATAGAAGACATCTCGGAGCAGGTCTCGGCGCTCGCGCTGCAAGGCCCGACCTCGGGGCGTCTTCTCAAAACTCTGGTCGGGGGCGCGGACATCGCGAACCTTAAATACTTCCGCGTCACGAGCGGCGAGATAGCGGGCGTCCGGGTGGACATTTCGCGCACGGGCTACACGGGCGACCTCGGCTACGAAATCTGGGTGCCGTCGGAGTCGGCCCTACGCGTCTGGGACGCGCTCGTGGAAGCCGGCCGCGCCTTCGACATACGGCCCGCGGGGATGCTCGCCTTAGACGTTGCGCGCGTAGAGGCGGGGCTCCTACTGATAGACGTTGACTTCCACGGGAGCAAGAAGGCTCTGACGGAGGCGCAGAAGTATTCGCCGTTCGAGATGGGGCTGGGGCGGCTGGTGAGTGCAGGCAAGGCGCCCTACGTCGGGCAGCGCGCGCTTGAGGCGGAGCGGCGGCGCGGCCACGCGCGCGAGATAGTCGGGCTAGAAGTTGACTGGGAAGGGGTCGAGCGACTCTACGAGGCCGCGGGGCTTCCGCCCTCGATGCCGGCCGCCGCCTCGCGCGTGGCCGTCCCCGTCTATCGCGGCCGCGAGCAGGCCGGCAAGGCGACTTCCACGACGTGGTCGCCCACGCTCAAGAAGCTCATCGCGCTCGCAACCGTCCGGCGCGAGCACGCGCGGCCGGGCTCGCGCCTCGAAATCGAGGTCACGGTCGAGGCCGTGCGCCACCGCGTCGGCGCCACGGTCGTAAAGACGCCCTTCTTCAACCCGAAGCGCAAGACGGCGACTCCCGTCACGTAGACAGCTAAACGACAGCCGTGAGCCGCTCAATCAAAGAGATCGTCGAGAGCTACGACGCCGCCGCGCCGCTCGAAGAGGCTTCGACTATTCCGGCCGAGTGGTACACAGACGAGCGCGTCTATGAGTTGGAGCGGCGCACGGTCTTCGCGCGCTCTTGGCATCTCGCGGGTCGCGCCGATCAGCTCGAAGAGCCGGGCAGCTACGTCACGTTCGAGGCGGCGGGCGAGCCGCTCATGGTCGTGCGGGGCGGTGACGGCGTGCTGCGCGGTTTCTTCAACGTCTGCCGCCACCACGCCGCGGCCGTCCTGACGGATGCGGAAGGGTCGGCCCGCTCGCTGCGCTGCCCTTACCACGGCTGGACTTACTCGCTCGAAGGCGACCTCAAAGGCGTCCCCGACTTCGCGGGCGCGCGCTGCTTCGACCGCGCGTCGAACGGGCTCGTGCCCGTGGAGTGCGGGGCGTGGGAGGGCTGGGTTTTTGTCAGGGTCGAGCGGGGCGGCCCTCCGCTCGAAGAATTCCTCGGGGCGGAGCTGTTAAGGCAGACGCGCCCGCTCGGCCTATCGGCGATGCGCTGGATGGAGCGGCGGCGCTACGAGTTCGACTGCAACTGGAAGGTCTTCGTTGACAACTACCTCGACGGCGGCTACCACATCCCCCACCTGCACAAGGGGCTAGACAGCGTGCTCGACTACGCGAACTACAGGATTGAGAACGGCGAGAGGTTCTGCCTGCAGTCGAGCCCCGTGGTGAGCGCCGGCGCCGAGGCCGAGACGGGCGCCGTGCGCCGTGGGAGCCGCGCGCTCTACTACTGGGTTTACCCGAACTTCATGGTCAACTGGTACGAGGGCGTGATGGACACGAACCTCGTGCTGCCGCTCGGCGTGAGCCGCACGGAGGTCGTTTTCGACTTCTACTTCGCGGACGTGTCGGAGCCGGCGCGCGAGCGCAACCTCGCGAGCATCGCCGTCGGGCAAAGGATTCAGGACGAAGACACTGCCATCTGCAAGTCCGTCCAGCGCGGCCTCGCCTCGCGTGCCTACGGGGCCGGGCGCCTCTCGCCCCGCCGCGAGGCCGGCGAGCACCTCTTCCACAGGCTCCTCCACGCAGACCTGCTCGCGGGGCTCTGAGAAAAACTCCCGCGCCCGCGCCGTCACCTTTCTCCCACGCCCTCTACCCTCGAAGTGCCGACCGCGGCGCCGGCTATGCCTACGACGAGCCCGACGACGAGCAGGACGAAGCCGGTCAGCGTGCGGCCGTGCTGCTCCTCGCCCGATGTCGTCAGCTTCGTCACGAGCTCCGCGAAGGTCGCGTCGTGCGGGACGATGAAAAGCCCGACGGCGACGACGAGGAAGCCCACGGCCGCCAACTTGAGCGGCAGGGGCGTCCGCGCCGGCCGCCCCATCCTCTGCCCGACCGCGCTGCGCGTGTAGCCATAGGCGAGATAGACCGTCAGCCCCAGCATCAGCCAGCCGAGGAAGCGCCAGTAGGAGCCCTCGGGCAGGTAGTAGATTAGGAACGCGCACGACGCGGCGCCGAGCAGGGGTAAGAAGTAGGCGCCGAGCGGCACGCGGAACGGGCGCGGCCGGTCGGGGTCTTTGTGGCGCAGCACGACGACGCCTATGCAGACGAGTATGAAGGCGAAGAGCGTGCCGATGTTGGTGAGGCTCACCATCTCGTCCACGGTCGCGAAGGCGGCGATGCCGCCGACGAGCAGGCCCGTGACAATCGTCGTCACGTGCGGCGTCTTAAACCTCGGGTGGACGCTCGCGAAGACGGGCGGGAGCAGCCCGTCGCGCGCCATCGAGAAGAAGATGCGCGGCTGCCCGAGCTGGAAGACGAGAAGCACGGCCGTGTGCGCTATGACCGAGCCGGCCGCGACGACCGAGTTCTGCCACGTCGGCGCGCCTATCTGCTCCATCGCCATCGTCAGCGCCTCGCCGCGCTGCGCAGCCGTCCAGCCCCTGACGGTCTCCCACGGCACGATGCCGGTGAAGACCGCAGCGACGAGGATGTAGAGCAGCGTGCAGATTAGGAGCGAGGCGATGATGCCTATCGGCAAATCGCGCGCTGGGTTCTTGGTCTCCTCCGCCACGGTCGAGACGGCGTCGAAGCCTATGTAGGCGAAGAAGACGACGGCCGCGCCCGTGAAAGTGCCGGCCCAGCCCTGCGGCTGGAACGGCCGCCAGTTCGTCGCCATCGTCCCCGGCGAGACGTAGTAGAGCGCCACGCCGACGAAGAAGAGCAGCACGACTATCTTGATGAAGACCATGCCGGCGTTGAAGCTCGCCGACTCCCTTATGCCCCAAACCAGCACTACCGTTATCAGCGCGACGATGCCGAACGCCAGGAGGTTAAAGACGATGGGCACGCCCGCTATGTGCGGCGCCGCCTCGAGTATCTCGGGCGTCGCGGTGCGGTAGTTCGACGCGAGCCAGTCGGGGAACCCTATGCCTAAGTTGTTCAGCAGCCGCTTGAAGAACTCGGCCCAGCTTATCGCCACGGCGACGTTGCCGATGGCGTACTCGATTATCAAGTCCCAGCCGATTATCCACGCCACTATCTCGCCCAGCGTCGCGTAAGAGTATGTGTAGGCCGAGCCCGAGATGGGCACCATCGAGGCCAGCTCCGCGTAGCACAAGGCCGTGAACCCGCACACCACCGCCGTGATGACGAACGACAGCATCAGCGACGGCCCCGCGCCAGCGCGCTCGGCCGTCCCCGAAGCCGCCGTGCCGACGGTGGCGAATATGCCGGCGCCGATGATGGCGCCGATGCCGATGAGCGTCACGTTGAAGGCGCCGAGCGTGCGCTTCAGCGAGAACTGCGGGCCGCCGGCCGCGGCGAGTATGTCGTCGAGGTTTTTGGTGCGAAAGAGCCCACGAAGCAAGGCTTTGCCTCCGAGAAGAGAAGTGACCGAATTGCGCTTGTGGTAAAGGCTCGGGGCCGCGGCCCCTAGACGCGCGGAGTTTGGCACGAACCGCGCCCGGCAGGCAACAGAGAAGGGAAAAAAAAGTGACGGGTGACGAGCTTATCTCAGGCTCGCCACCCGTCACTCGGCCACTTTTCTTACTTAGAGGGCTCGACGGGGAGCTTCTGCGTAGTCCAGGCGTGCCAGCCGCCCAGGAGCGCGGCCGTGTTCTCGTAACCTTTGGGCTTTATGTCGAGCGCCGCACCGGCGCTCTGCTGCTCGCTTGGTCAAGCACAGTAGAAGATTAGGAGCTTGTCTTTGGGCAGCTCGCCGAGCCTGTTCAGCAACTCCGTGCGCGGGATGTTGATTGAGCCCTTGATGCGGCCCGTCTTGAACGAGTTCGCGTCGCGAACGTCAACGATAACGGCCTTGCCCCGCTCGGCCAACTCCTGCGACTCGGCCGGCGTCACGCGCCGCACGCCGTCGGCCGGCTCCGACTTCGTGGCCTGCGGCTTCGCGGCCGGCGTGGCCTGCCCCTGCGCGGGCTGCGTCGCCGCGGCCCCCGCTCGCCGCGCCGCGCCGTCCGGCGACTTGCACGCGCCGAGCAAGAGAATCGCGCACGCGCAAGCCGTGGGCGCCGCCGCTGCAAAAGTGAATTTCCTCATAACCCTTTAAAACCCCCTAACCGCCTTCGGCATGAACTTTATGGCCGATAGCATCGCACAAATGACTATCTGATGGAAGCGGCCAGGGCGTCCGGGGCTTCAACTTCAAGGCCCGCAAACGCCTGTCGCTCTCATCGGCGCCCCGGCCCCGAAAGGCTCGGGCGGTGCCACATAGTCTGTGCCCGCCCTTTACGGGGCCGAGTTGGAGAAACCCGAGGCCGAGGGGCGCGTGGGCGACCGCCTCGCCGTGGGGCTCACGGCCCTCCGCGCCCTCGTTGACACGAATATTTGAGCCCGCCCCGCCGCCTTCGACGCTAGAACAGGTCGGGGAG
>DASPKR010000558.1:0-2833 GCA_035627975.1 Pyrinomonadaceae bacterium
CCCCGAGCGACAAAAGCAGCGCGGCCGCGAGCCCCAGCGCCGAAGCCGCCTGCCCCACGGCCGCCTTCCGCGACCTCATCGAGTTCCTGAACAGCGCCCACTTCAACCACACCAGCGCCGCCAGTTGAGACATTCGCCTTCCCCACGCCCGGCCGCGCCGCGGCGGCAGGCTCGAAAAAGTTATTAGAAGCTCAAGTAGCTCGTCCACTACCCCAAAAGGCTAGTCGTCCGCCGCGCTAAGCGATATACTGCGCGGCAATCAAGGGACGCCTCGCTCTTTGAAAAGTCATTTCCTCGAAGAGGAAGGAGACCACATGAGAAATATACGCCTCACGAACGTGCTCCGTCACTTGATGTACTTTGGCGCCCTCGTCACCCTCAGCGGATGCCCGTACAATTCTCCGCCGCCGTCGGAGCGGGAGCCGCGACAGGTTCAACAGCATGCGACAGCGACGCCTACGCCGGCCCCTCCGCCCGTCTGCGATATCGCGCTTGTCCCGGAGGGCGGCCCCGTAATAGTGCCTTCGCCGCCACTGCGCGTCGCCGCGAACACGACCGCCGGTTGCAGCGTAACCTCCGTGCCACCGCCCATCGTGGTGCCGCCGGGCGCATTCAACCCGGGCTGCATTCAGACCCCCGGCACGGCAGCCAACAGCATTGTCGTTAACTGTGGCGGGGTGCCTGCGTCGGCACAGCCGCCGAAGTCGGGTCTGGGGCTCACGTTCAAGTGCACATGCCCTCCAGGGAGCGGGATAGGTGAGAAGACCGTGTTCGCCTCGTACCTCTTTTAACTCGACAGGAGCCAGCCGCCCGGCTGGCTCGCAATCGAACAAGATGAGTTCGGCGCCGGGGCGCGTATCGCCCCGGCGCCGACTTATGTCTGCTCCACGGTCCGGAGTCTCGCGCCTCACCGCGGAAGGGTTTCATGGCTGAGAGATTCACCCCACGTCGCCTGTCCGTCTCGGCCTTCGCGCTCGCACTCCTGACGGCGGCACTTCCGCCTACGGCTTCCGCCGGCACGCCCGCCCACCCGCACACGACCGGCACTCAGACGGCGGCTCGACCCGCGCGGCGGCGGGGGCGGCCGCTTTGGCCGGGCTCGCGGTTCACAGAGGCAGACCGCGCCCGCGCGACGCGGCAGGGACTGCGCTTCATCTACTCTACGGCGCTCGGCGAGGAGAACTTCCGGGAGTACGGGAGCGACTACCTCTGGTGCTTCTACACCGTGGGCGCGAGCGTGCGCGACGCAGGCGTGCGCGCGATGGCGCGCAGTATGGGCGCGGAGCGTGCGCGCGCGTGGAGGCGCTCGCACGCCACGCTCCCCGACGAGGCCGACGCGCAGACGGTCGCCGACTTCGCCTTCGGCGGTGACGCGGCCGACAGCCTCGGCCTGCGCGATGAGAGGCTGAAGCGGGAAGTCCGCCGCGCCGCCGCACGGTTCACGGCCCGCGACTTCCTCCTCTTCGACCCGCTCACGGAGCCACCGCCCGCCGATGTGCCGGAGCCCTGCGAGCACGACCAGTGGCAGGGCAGCCGCGGCGAGCGTGAGTGCCGACGCTGCCGACGCCCCTTGAAGATGAGGGCGCGGCAGGACGTATGGTACGACGCGCTCATCACCGCCTACGTCGGCGAGCGCTACGGTGTGCGGCTCGGCGCCCGATACGCGGACGTGCTACGCTGGCTGCCGTCGCTCAGGCCCTACAAGGCCGCCGACACGACGGGCGCCGAGTTCTACGCGACGGTTTACGCCGTCACGCACGTCGTCTATACGCTCAACGACTACGGCCTATACCGCCTGCCGCCGCGCGCGCTTCCCCTTGAGTTCAAGTTCCTGCGCGCGAACCTGCGCGAGGCCATAAGGCAGCGCGACGCCGACATGCTCGGCGAGTTCATGGACTCACTGCGCGCCTTCGGGCTCACGGAGGCCGACCCGGAGATACGCGAGGGCGTCGAGTACCTGCTCGCAAACCAGAACGCCGACGGCAGTTGGGGCGACGTGAACGAGCGGGACGTGTATCTTCGTTATCATCCCACTTGGAACGCCGTCGCGGCGCTCAGCCTCTACGCCTGGCGCGGCACGGCCCCGAGGCTTTCGAAGCTCGAACATCTTCTTCAGGAGAAAGAGGGTAGGGCTAATGGCAGATTCGGTCGCGGCACACTTCCTCGAAGACGCGGTCAAGGTCTTTCGCGGGCAGAAGGCGCTCGCCGACAAGGCCGCGGCGCAGTTGAGCGACGAGGAGTTCTTCCACACGATTGACGCGGAGTCGAACAGCATCGCGCTCATCATGAAGCACATGGCGGGCAACATGCGCTCGCGGTGGACTGACTTTCTCACCACAGACGGCGAGAAGCCGGACAGGCACCGCGACTCGGAGTTCGAGCGCGAGGGCGAAGACCGCCGCGCAGTCACGGAGTTGTGGGAGGCGGGCTGGGCCGTCCTATTCGCGACGCTCGCCGCCCTCAAGCCCGACGACATGATGCGCACCGTCACGATACGAGGCGAGCCGCACACGGTCGTCGAGGCCGTCAACCGCCAGCTCTCGCACTACGGCCAGCACACGGGGCAGATAGTCTTCCTCGCCAAGCACTTGAAGTCCGGCGCCTGGGAGACGCTCAGCATCCCGCGCGGGCAGTCGGAGACTTTCAACGCGAAGATGATGGGAGACAAGCCGCGTGGCTGACGAACCGGACGCGCGCGCCTACGTGGGGCTCGGCTCGAACCTCGGCGACCGCGCCGGCAACCTCCTGCTTGGCCTGCGCGGGATGCTCGCCGCCGGACTGCGGATAGCTCGCCTCTCGTCCGTCTACGAGACCGAGCCCGCAGGCGTCCCAG
>DASPKR010000559.1:0-4056 GCA_035627975.1 Pyrinomonadaceae bacterium
CAACCGCTCGCTGCTCGCCTTCATGATGGACGCCTACACTGAGAAGACGACCGAGAAGGGCGAGAAGCGCGTCGTGCTCGCGCTGCACCCGGAGCTTGCGCCGATAAAGGTCGCGGTGCTGCCGCTCGCGAAGAACAAGCCCGAGATAGTCTCGATGGCCCGGCAGTTGAAGGGGCGGCTGCAGCCCTCGATGCGCGCCGTCTATGACGACACGGGCGGCATAGGCAAGCTCTACGCCCGGCAGGACGAGATAGGCACGCCCTTCTGCGTCACGGTTGACCACCAGTCGCTCGAGGACGAGGCCGTCACGGTGCGCGACCGCGACACGTGGGGCCAGGAGCGCGTCAAAGTCTCCGACCTGGTCGAGCACCTTAAGAAGAGGTTAGGTGCCGGGTGCTAGATGTCGGTAAAACCCGGCACCCGGCATCTGCCATCCAGCATCAGTTCTTATGCCTGTAGTCAAAAAGAGGAACCAGCAGACCGAGTCGAGGCTGCTGTTGGAGTCGGACGACCCCGTGGAGCTTCCGCCCGCGGAGGTCGAGGACTCCGCGGTCGTCCTTCAGTTCGAGCAGTTCCGCCAGTACGTGCCGGAGCTTCTCGAAGAGCTGCGCGACGGCACGCTTGCCGAGCCCGTCCCCGTGATGATGGACGGCTCGACCTTCGTCATACACGGCGACACGCGCAGCTTCTGGGT
This sequence comes from Pyrinomonadaceae bacterium, assembly GCA_035627975.1. Taxonomy (GTDB): domain Bacteria; phylum Acidobacteriota; class Blastocatellia; order Pyrinomonadales; family Pyrinomonadaceae; genus QHXN01. The sequence continues at coordinate 695 of DASPKR010000559.1, forward strand.
GAAGCTCTGGCACTCGTCTCCCGAGCGGTCGCGCGTCGAGCGCGTGCAGGTCATAAGCTGCCTGCCCTCCACCCGCGGCATGCAGCTCATCGTTGACGGCCCGGACGACTACGACGATGACGAAGACGCTGACGAAGACGACTACGGCGACGAGGTTGACTACTTAGACCACGACGACCTCGACGACGATGACGACGAAGGCGCGGCCGGCGACCACGGGCAGCCGCGCTGAGGCCCGATGCCTTCACCGATCCCCGAAAAAATCTTGGAGCTCGCGCGCGCGGTAAGAAGTGAGGGCGGGCGCGCTCTGATGGTGGGCGGGTGCGTGCGCGACCGCCTGATGGGGCGCGGCGCGAAGGATTGGGACGTTGAAGTTTACGGCGTCGAGCCTTCGCGGCTGCGCGGCCTGCTCGACCGGATGGGGCGCGTCAACGTCGTCGGCGAGGCGTTCACCGTCTATAAGCTCGGCCACGACCTCGACGTGAGCCTCCCGCGCCGCGAGCGCAAAGCGGGGCGCGGCCACCGCGGCTTCGTCATCGAGGGCGACCCCACAATGTCTGTCGAGGAGGCCGCGCGCCGCCGCGACTTCACCGTCAACGCCATCCTCGAAGACCCGCTCGGGGGCGAAATCCTCGACCCCTTCGGCGGCCGCGAAGACCTCGAACGCCGGCTGCTCCGCGCCGTCTCGCCCGACACCTTCGCCGAAGATAGCTTGCGGGTGCTGCGTGCCGCGCAGTTCGCAGCCCGTTTCAATTTCGACGTGGAGCCGCGCACGGTCGAGCTGTGCCGGGGGATTGACCTCACAGACCTCCCGGCCGAGCGCGTCTGGGGCGAGCTCGAGAAGATTCTGCTCGTCGCGCGCGAGCCCTCAGTCGGCCTGCGCTGGCTCGACGAGCTCGGCGCCACGCGTCAGCTCTTCCCCGAGCTACACGCGCTCAAGGGCGTGGAGCAGGAATACGATTGGCACCCCGAGGGCGACGTTTTCACACACACCCTTCTCGTCTGCGATCGGGCGCGGGAGCTGGTTGACGACCTCGATTACGCGCGGCGGGCGGCGGTGATGCTGGCGGCGCTGTGCCACGACTTCGGCAAGCCCGCGACGACCGCGCTCGTAGAGGGGCGCATACGCTCGCGCGGCCACGAGGAGGCGGGCGCGGCGCCGACGCTCTCGTTCCTCGACCGGCTGAAGGTCTTCACGCTCGAAGGCTACGACGTGCGCTCGCAGGCCGTCGCGCTCGTGCGCGACCACCTGAAGCCCGGCGAGTTCTACCGGCTGCGCGACGAGGTGAGCGACGGCGCCTTCCGGCGGCTTGCGCGCCGCTGCGAGCTCGAGCTGCTCTACCGCGTCGCGAAGGCCGACTCGCTCGGGCGCAACGCGCCGTGGGTTCCGCGCGAGCGCTGGTTCACGGCCGAGGCGCAGGAGTGGTTCATACGGCGCGCGCGCGAGCTGGCGGTCGAGAAGCGGCCGCCCCCGCCGCTCCTCATGGGCCGCCACCTCATCGAGATGGGACTGCGCCCCTCGCCGCTCTTCAAAAAAATCCTGGACGCCGTCTATGAGATGCAGCTCGACAACCGCGTGCGCGACCTGGAAGAAGCCAAGGCGGCGGCGGGCGAGTTAATCCGGCAGGGCGGGGTGTGACGCGCCCCTGCCGCTCGCCGTCGCGTCCCGCGGTGTTGTAAGATGTCGCTTAACTTTTTGACCAGCCGCTGCGACTGAAGCCCTTGAGTGCCTTACTGCCCGCAAACCCTCGCGCGGGCGCGCCCGCGGCCAATCCACACCGAAGGAAGACAAGCAATGATTGATTTCGAACTGACCGACGACCACAAGGCCATACGCCAGACCGTGCGCGAGTTCGCGCTGAGGGAGGTTGCGCCCTACATAAAGGAGTGGGACGAGAAGCAGCACTTCGAGCGCCCGGTGCTCGACAAGATGGCCGAGCTGGGCCTCCTGGGCGTCTGCATACCCGAGGAGTATGGCGGCGCCGGCTTCGACTACATCTCGCTCGGGCTAGTCTGCGAGGAGCTCGAGGCGGTTGACACCTTCCTGCGCGTCATCATGTCCGTGCACACGGGCCTCAACTCCATGTCGCTCTACACATGGGGGACTGAGGAGCAGAAGCGCAAGTACCTCGTGCCGCAGGCTAAGGGCGAGAAGCTTGCCACCTACGGCCTGACCGAGCCGGGCGCAGGCAGCGACGTTGTCGGCGCGCGCTCCGTCGCGCGGCGCGAGGGCGACGAGTGGGTCTTGAACGGCGAGAAGATGTGGATTTCGCTCGCGGGAGACGTGGCCGACAACTTCCTCTTCTTCTGCTGGACGGACGAGGAGAAGCGCCGCAACCGCGACCACTCCGGCATGTCCTGCTTCATCGTCGAGCGCGGCATGAAAGGTTTCTCCTCCGGCACCATCCACGGCAAGATGGGCATACGCGCCGGCAACACCGGCTACTTCTCCTTGCAGGACGTGCGCGTGCCACAAGAGAACATGCTAGGCGAGGAGGGCGAGGGCTTCAAGATCGCCATGTTCGCCTTAGAGCAGGGGCGCTACACGGTGGCCGCGGGCGCGACCGGCGTGATACGCGCCTCGCGCGACGCCTCGGTCGCCTACGCCCTGGAGCGCGAGACGTTCGGGACGAAGATAGCCAACCACCAGCTCGTCAAGCAGAAAATAGCCGAGATGGAGGCCGACTACCAGATGTGCCACCTGCTCTGGCTGCGCGCCGGCTACCTGAAAAATCAGGGCCTCCCGAACGCGCGCGCGACCTCCCTCGCGAAGTGGCAGGCGACCGTGCGCAGCGAGAAGGCCGCCTCGATGGCGATTGAAGTCCACGGCGCAAACGGCTTCTCGAACGACTACCCCGTCGAGCGCTACCTGCGCAACTGCAAGGCCGCCGTCATCTACGAAGGCACGCGCGACATACACACCATCATGCAGGCCGACTGGGCGCTCGGCCTCAAGGGCGAGAAGCCCGCGCGCAAGACTCTCCCGCCCTACCGCCCGACGGAGTCCCGCGACGCAGTCGCCGCCGGTTGAAGATCTTAACGGCAAAGCTTAGAGGGAGGGGGGACAAATAAACGTCTCCCCTCCGCCCTTTCGTGTCTGTGATAGTGGCGGGACCTTAATGCCAGCTGGACGCGCCGGCCTATTTGTATACTCGGCTGTGGCGCGGGTGCTAGCCCCGCCTCGGCTACGACTCGGGAATGGGAAAGACGGCCCCGATGAAGCCTTCAAGCGCATTGATCAGCCCAGTGATAGACTCGATGACCCGCTGCATGTTCTCTAGGCTTTGTAGGTCGGCTTTCATCCTTCGGTTGATCTGGACGAGGCTGTCGTTGGCACTGATAAAGCGCTGGGTGTTCCCGGC
>DASPKR010000560.1:0-2005 GCA_035627975.1 Pyrinomonadaceae bacterium
GTCGTGCCAGAATTTTTTGCGCAACTGTAGCGAGACGCGCGCGGCAGAGAAGTAGGATAGCTGCTCGACGGCGCGCCGCTTCCCCTCCGAGAAGGGTGGCGAGACCTCGACGCGCCTGAGCACGGAGAAAGGGACGGCGCAGACTAATCGGTCTGCGGCGAATGTCTCCCGCGCGCCCGCGCGCTCGGCGACGGCGCGCACGCCGCGCGAGTCGTGCTCGATGCGGACGACGGGGGTGCCGTACCGAATCCTGTCCGAAAGGCGCGAGGCGAAGGCTTTAGGCAGGAGGTCGTTACCGCCCCTGACGCGGAGCCACTGGTCTGAGCCGCGCTGGTGCCAACTGTCGCGCAGGACTGTGAGCGCCGAGACCGTTCCCAGCCCTTCGCCCCAGAGCCCGTTCGTGCCGAACGTGAGCAGCTCGACGGCGCCGGGCGACGCGCCGTTGCGGCGCAGGAACTCGACGTAAGAGATTTCGTCGTACTTCTTCAAAGACGGCGGCGGCCAGCCCGGCGCCGTCGGGTCGCCCAGCTCTTTGAAGACGGAGGGTGGCCTGTACTTCCGCCACAGCTCGTCGCGATTCATAGAGCGCTCGGCCGGGCTCAGCTCCACGGGCAACTCGACGGGGTCGCCCCAGTTGGCCTCGACGCGGCGGCCGCGCACGTGGCTCACGCCCTTGCCGCCGGGCCCGCGGAAGGGGTCGAGCGCGAGGCCGAAGAGTTTGGCGTAGCGCAGCGTGAACTCGTGCGTGTCTGGGATGAACATTGCGCCGGCCTCGGCGTAGAGGCCGTCGGAGAACGGCTCTCGAAGCGTGAGCACGCGCCCGCCCGGGCGTGTGCGCGCCTCTAGCACGGTCACGTCGTGGCCCGCCTCCGTAAGCTCGTATGCGGCCGACAGGCCCGCGAGCCCCGCGCCGACTACTATGACCTTCTTCGGCTCGCCGCGCCGCGCGAGCCTCTCGGACGGCGACTGCGCGCCGACGACGACCGCCCCCGCCGCGGCCGCCAAGCCCTGACGTAAGAAATCCCTTCGTCGCATCCGTCACCTTCCCGCGTGGCCTACTGCTAAAGTTTCACATCGCAGCGTAGCGCTGCTGCCTGCGCAGCAACCAGAGGAAGACGGGGCCGCCCGCTAGCGCCGTGATGGCCCCTACGGGCAGCTCGCCCGCGCCGAGCGCCGTGCGCGCGAGCGCGTCCGCGAGCATTAGGAACGCGGCGCCCAGCAGGAACGAGCACGGCATCATCACGCGCACGTCCTCGCCGAAGAGGAGGCGGACGGCGTGCGGGACGATGAGCCCGACGAAGCCGATGGTGCCGCCGACCGCGACCGTCACGCCGACGATGAGCGAGGAGGCCGCATAGACGAGCCGCTCGCTGCGGCGGACGTTGACGCCGAGGCTTGCCGCCGTCTCCTCGTCCACGGCCAGCAGGTGCAGGTCGCGCGCCGCGGCGAAAAGCACCAGCCACCCCGGCACGAGGAAGACGAGCATGCGCCAGACGAGGTCGAAGCCGACCACGTCGAGGCTGCCTATAGTCCAGCGCAGAATCTGGAGGGCGCGCGAGTAGTCTGCGAAATACTGTATGACGACGACGCCCGCCGCCGAGATGGTGTTAACGACGACGCCCGCGAGCAAGAGCGCCCCCGGCAACACTACCGCGCCCGTCCTCGCCAGCCTATAGACGACCGCGACGGCCGCCGCGGCACCCAGGAACGCCGACACGAAGACGAAAGGCAGGCCCGCGACCTTCGCCCCGAGCCCGAACGCGATGGCGACGCTCGCGCCCAGCGCGCCGCCGCCCGAGACGCCCAGCGTCAGCGGCTCGGCCAGAGGGTTTCGGAATATCGCCTGCAAAGCCGCGCCCACTATCGCGAGCGAAGCCCCGACCATCCCGGCCATCACGACGCGCGGCAGTCGGAGCTGGAAAAAGATTACGCGCGCTCGCTCGTCCGCGGCGAGCGCCGACAGGTCGAGCCGCTGGTAGCCGGCCCCGTCTTCCTCTGGTTGCTG
>DASPKR010000561.1:0-3573 GCA_035627975.1 Pyrinomonadaceae bacterium
CGTGTTGTAGGTCGGCGGGTTCTCGACGGGCGGGAAGAAGCCCGAGAAGTTGTAGGTGATCGTCACCTTGAAGGAGCACGTGGCGCGGTTGCCGGCAGCGTCCGTAGCCGTGACGCTCACGGTGGTCGTGCCGACGGGGAATGCCGTCCCCGAAGGGCGGCTCGAAGTGATGGTGACGCCCGAGGTCTCGTCCGACGCCGAGACCGAGTAGTTGACGACGGCCGCGGAGTTGAGCGTCGCGAACTGCTCGACGTTCGCAGGGCAGGTGATGACGGGCGGCGTCAAATCGCCCGGCACCGACGAGAGCAACACCGCGCCGGAGCGCGCGCCGAGCGAGATGGTTATCTTCCCGCCGCCGACAGTGTAGCTGTTAGGCTGGTCGAGGGCGTCGTAGAGCACCGTGCCGTCGGCGAACGGGACGGGGACTTCGGCCGAGTTCGAGGCGGCGCCGTTGTTGAGCACGACGACCACGGTCTCGCCGCCGCCCTCTCGCGCGAAGGCGTAGGTGTTGTTGTCGGTGGTCGAGCCGGTCGTGTCGCCCGTGAGGAGCGTCTCGAAGGAGCCGGTGCGCAGCGCCTCGTGCAGCTTGCGCAGTCGCGCGAGCGTCGAGTAGAAGCCCTTCAGCCCTGCGTCGGCCGGGCCGTAAACGGAGGGGTCGCCGGCCTCGTCGGCCCACGGGTAGGGCGCGCGGTTGTAGGGGTCGTCCTCGGGGCCGTTCGGGCCGTTGGCGAGCGAGGGCGAGTTCAGGCCCGCCTCGTCGCCGTAATAGACCATCGGCGCGCCGACGTATGTGAACTGGAAGAGCGCCGCAAGCCTCAGCCTCTCCTTCGCCTCGTTGAGCCCCGTGTCGCCCGAGATGGTCAGCGTGTAGAGCGCGCGGTTCGTGTCGTGCGAGTCAATGAGGTTGAGCATGGCGCGCGTGGCCGGCTCGGGGTAGTCCTCGCGCACGGCGCGAAGGGCGTGGTCGAACTGGCTGGGGCTGAGCGCGATGATGCGGCGGTCGCCCGAGTTGTCGTTGTCGCCCCAGTCCGCCTGCCCCCGCGCGAAGCCGAGCACGTTCTTGCGGAAGCGGTAGTTCATCACGGAGTCGAGCTGGTCGCCCGCCAGGTAGCTGCTCGCGTCCTCCCAGATTTCGCCGACGAGCGGGCCTTCGGGGCTGTAGGTCTTAGCGTAGGGCCTGTAGTCGTTCCACCAGTTGTGGCCGAGGTCGGTCGCAACGTCGAAGCGCCAGCCCGACGCGCCGCGGTCGTACCAGTGCTTCGTCACGTTGTCGGAGGCCGAGCGGTAGAAGAAGTCGCGAACCTCGGCCTTCGAGTTGTCGAAGACGGGCAGGGCGTCGAAGCCGAACCACGAGTTGTAGTCGCCGTTGCCGCACGGCACGTTCGGCGTGATGAACCTGTACCAAGAGCGGTAGGGCGAAGAGAGCGACTCGCAGCCGCCGTCCGTGGGGTAGTGGTGGAAGCGGTCGAAGTAGAGGCTGTCGGACGACGAGTGATTGAAGACGCCGTCGAGTATGAGGCGCATGCCCCGCGCGTTCATCGCGGCGACCAGCTCGGCGAGCGCGGCGTCGCCGCCCAGCGCCGGGTCAACCTCGAGGAAGTTGTCGGTGTCGTAGCGGTGGTTCGACTTCGCCTTGAATATCGGGTTCAGGTAGATGGTGTCAACGCCCACGGACTGTAGGTAGTCGAGCTGCTGGCGGATGCCGCGCAGGTCGCCGCCGTAGAACTGCGTGCCGTAGGCGTTCTGGAAGGGGCCGGGCTGGCGCGGGTCGCCTATGGCCTCGTTCCAGATGGTGCGCGCGAAAATCTGGTCGCCGCCGTAGAACTCGGGGCAGCCGACGAGCGAGCCCTCGCGGCAGTAGTCGTTCGAGGTGTCGCCGTTGCGGAAGCGGTCGGGGAAAATCTGATAGACGTTGGCGTTCTGTAGCCACGCGGGCGTCTGGAAGGCCGGGTCATAGACCGTTAGCTGGAAGGCCGGGAAGGGCTCGCCGTCCGAGGCCGCGCCCTCGCCGCCCTGTCCGAGGTTGTCGTGGTCGTCCGAGTAGGCGTCGCTGTAGAAGTCGGTGTCGGTGCCGTCCGTGACCTCGAACTTGTAGTAGAGGATGGCGGGCGACGAGGGTGTCGTGAGCTGCAACTGCCAGATGGCGTAGGTCGTGCCGCCCTCGTCGCGGTCTTCCAGGTACGTCATCGCGTGGTCGGCGGCGGGCGCGGTCTCGCCGGTCGCGGGGTTGTAGTTGTAGATGCGCACGTCAACGCCCGTCACGTCGTTGGGGATGGTGCGGAAGCGCAGCGTGACTGTCGTACCGGCCGCGACGGCGCCGAATGGGTTGCGGTAGTAGGGGTCGAAGGTGTCGTGGCGCAGGCCGTCCCACTGGACGTCGCCGGTGAGGTTGACGACCGTGAGCACGTGCGTCGAGGCGTTATAGACGAACTCGACGGGCGCGTTGTTCGCAGGCACGTTGAACTGTATGTCCGAGCCGTTCGGGGCGCCGCCTGCGCCGTAGTTCTCGTTCCACGACTCGTTGATCGTCGCCTTCGTCCAGTAGTCGCCGGCGGGCAGCGCCGCGGTCTGGAAGCGGTAGGTGCCGTCGCCGTCCGGGTCTTGCAACCACGAGCGCAGGCAGTCCGGAGCCCAGTCGGCCGAGCAGCCCAGCTCGGACTGGAAGCTGCCGGCCGCGGTGGCTATGACCGAGTTCCTGTTGCTCGTCACCCAGTGGCTTTTGTGGTCGTAGTAGAACTTGACCGACGTCTGCGAGGTGAGCGAGAGCGGTATGTTCGGGCCGTTCCGCTGCGCGCTCGCGCCGTAGTTCTCGTCCCAACTGTTGTTGAGCGGCGCCTTATACTCCCAGTTGCCCGCCGGGACGTTGAAGACGCCCTGCCACACGTCGTCGTTGGCGTCGTAGCTCAGGTGCGTGTTGGCGCAGTTGGGCTGCCAGTCGCCCGAGCAGCCCAGCTCGTCTTGCAGGCTGCCGGCGATGGTCACGCTCGAAGGGCCCGCGGTGTGGTTGGCGAGGGCCGCGGGCGTGCCGGGGCGCGAGACCAAGCCGGCGGCCACGGCGCAGCAGAGTGCTATCAGGGCGTAGAAGCGTCTGGGGCTTTTCATTCTTTTTCCTTCAGGGACGAACGCGTGCGAAGCTGCTCTCGGGCCGGCCGCAAAAGATTGTTCGGCGAACGAACAATCCCCGCGGGCGTGACTAATCCCCGGCAGGGGTTTTCACCTTCGTTCGAGCCTGCGAGAGCTGATTTAAGGTTAAAAATTCAAGGATTGCGGCGGCGTTCTTAACTTCCGGGGCTGCACGCGGAAGTGAGGGCGAAGGATACAGCCCCGCGCTTGCATAAGTCAAACGGGCAATGGCTTGGGGCCGCGGGCCGCGGGCCGCGCCGGAGCAACCCGCGCCGGGGCAATAGCTTTTCGTGGAACTTTCCGGCGGCGCGGCGCGAATTAGGGGTGTCGGCGCTCGACGGAGAGAGATTTCGGAGCAGAGGATGTCGGCTTCCCAGACCCCCAGCGACGCGGAGCTGCTGCGGCTGATGCTCGCAGGCGACGAGGCGTCATTCGCCGCGCTCTACAGGC
>DASPKR010000562.1:0-4249 GCA_035627975.1 Pyrinomonadaceae bacterium
GCAGCCGTTCTTCCGATCCGTGTCGTCGAGGCCGATCCAGCACGTCAGATGGGCCATGGGCTCGGTGCGCGTCCAATAGGAATAGTCCTGATGCCAGGCCACAACGCCGCCATGCTTTGCTGGCTTGCAGAAGAGCTGGTCATGCCAGAAGCGCACGGCGCCGCCCAGGAGCTGCGCGGCGGGAACGGTGAAGCGCGGGTTCCAGAGCAGGTCGTGGAAGCCCTTCGAGATGCGCCAGGCCCCGAGAGCGTGGAAGAGCACGCGACCCTCATCGCCAGACTCGTTCGAGTGAAACTCGTACCAGAGCCGGCGCTTCGGGTGGTCGGGCCGCACCAACTCTTTCAGCTCCGCGCGCAGCGCCTCGACCTGAGAGTCGTCGAGCACGCGCACGCCCGCGAGGTAGCCGTTCGCGCGGTAGAACTCGACCTGCTCACGGCTCAGGCGGTACTGCCCCCACTCCTCGCGCGACGCCGGCCGCGGGAAGAGCCGCCCCACCGGCTCGTGGTAGTTTGAAAGGTCTTCGAGCATCGCGGCTCAGATAATACGCCCGGCGGGGTTATCATCAACAGCCCGCGCGGCGCAGTCGCTTTCGGGATTGGAGGACGAACATGAGGGCGCTGACTTTGTCGGTCATCATCCCGACGACGGGGCAGCCGTCGCTGCGGAGGACGCTCGCGAGCGTCGGCGAACAGGAGCTCGTCCCCGGCGACGAGGTGCTGCTCGTCTGCGACGGCCACTACCCGGAGGCCGCGGAGGCTTGGCGAGCCTCGGGGCTGCCGGGCGAGTGCGTCGAGATAGACGGGCCGCACGGCGATTGGGGCTCCGCGGCCCGCACCGAGGGGCTGTCTCGCGCGCGCGGCGACTTCATCGCCTACATGGACGACGACGACATCTACGCGCCCGGCGCCTTCGAGACTGTTCGCGCGATTCTGGCGGAGAACCCTGAGCTGCCGCATATGTTCCGCATGAGGTACGGCGGCACGCAGAGCTGCCTCTGGCGGAGCCCGGAGGTCGAGATGGGGAACGTCGGGACGCCGATGTTCCTGCACCCGAACGGCGGGAGGTGGGGCCGTTGGGGAGCCCGCTACGAGTGCGACTTCGACTTCATAGCCTCGACCGCGGCCCTCTTCCCACGCGTCGTGTGGCGCGAGGAGGTGATCGCCATCATACGCCCGCCCGCCGGCGGCTGAAGGCTGCCACCGGCCGCCGGGAGAGCCGGCCGCTACGGGCGGAGGCTCGTGAGCTGGTTTATCCGCGAGCGGACGGCGCCGACGAGCGTGCGGCGTTCGGCCCGCGTGTAGTTGGCGGCGCGGAAGGCGTCGTCGAGCTGCCGGTCGGAGAGGCGCGAGAGCACATGGCCGATCCAGCGCGCCTGCTCGACCGTGATGTCGTTGAACATCCCCCTCTTCTTGCCGGAGAACTCGAAGTCAACGCGCCCGTCGTCCTTCACCTCGTCTATTATCTTGTCGCCGCCGAAGCCCTCCGGGTCGTTGCGGCTCCGCGTGAAGCGCCACAGCAGAGGCCACTTGCCCGTATCCCCGAGCGTGGCCCCCAGGTCGCTGATCGCGTAGCGCAGCTCGCCGCCCTCTGCGAGTATGACGTTGTTAGAGTCTTTGATGTCCCAGTTGTTCAGGAGCACCATCATCACCTTCAGCCCCTGGAACTCGCGCGTGCCGACGAAGGGGTTCTCGTCCCACTTCCACTCGCCGGCGCGGCGGACGCCCGCGGGCCGCGCCTCGAAGCGGACGTTGCGGAAAGTCCCCTTGCCGGGTATGACGGCGCGCGGCGCGAGGTAGGTAATCTCCGTCATGTAGCCGGCGGCCCACAGCAGCCTCGTCGCGGCCGTCTCGCTCTGCGCCTCCTTGCCCACCTTCGCCACCCACACGCGCCCCGACGCGTCGCGCACGCGGTACTTCGTCGAGAAGCCGCCCTTCTCCTCCTCTATGAAGGTGAGCCGCCGCAGGTTCGGGCGGCCGCCCCTCCCGCCCGGCCCCGCGTAGAGGTCGAGCGACTCTGCGGCGCGCTCGCGCCAGAGCACGGGCGTCCCGCGCGGCCGCTGCTGGCTGCCCCTGGGCCTCCTCTGCGCGAAGGCGTCGGGAGCGGATGACAACGCGACGAGACTGAACAGCGCGGCGAGCGCGACGATCTTGCTGAGTTGGGACATCTCGCGCATCTCCTCCTGTCTGATTTTTTTTAGCGGGGGGACAGACGGGATAGTACCAATTCGCTCTTTTCTTCGCCAAGCCGGCGCCCGCCGCCGAACTTTCTCCGACCGCTCAGACGGCGCGGCCTTCGTCCCTCAACTCTTCGAGGAGCGAGGCCGTCGCCGCGGCGCGCTCCGACCACCACTCTGCTACGCCGCCCAGCAGCTCTCGGCGCCTCGCGTGGCGCCCGGCCCAGCCGCGGGCTTCTGAAGCGAGCCAGCCCAGCGCCCCTTCGGCGTCCTGCCCCAGCAGAGACTTCAGAGCGAAGGCGCGCTCGCCGGCCCTCACCCCGAGCCCGAGCGTGCGCGCGCCGCGCGCGAGGTCTGACCTGACGATTATCATGCCGCTCCGCGCGGGCGCGAGCAGCGAGCGCAGTAACTCTTCCGCCCCCACGGCGCGCGGGTCTGCCGCCCGAGGCGCCTCGCGGAGGTGCAGCGGCAGAGACTCCTGGCGCCCGACGATTCGTGCCTCTTCGGCGAGCGCTTCCGAAAGAAGTTCGGCCCAGCCCTTGTAGAACGGCGGCGCGATCTCCGCCAGCTTGTCGAGGTAGAGGGGGAGCCAGCTAAGCAGGTGCTCCCACAGGTGCGCCCTCCGCGCCGCGCGCCAGCGCCCCCCGGCCGAAGAGTCGGCCTCCGCGAGCCGCGCGTGCAGCGCGAGCATCGTAGAGAGGTGGTCGGGCTCCGGCGCCGGCTCGATGCCCAGCGCCGAGAGGAAGCCCGCCACGCGCGAGCGCGCCTCGCCGCCCAGCATGCCTTCGGCGCCGAGATAGACGGAAGCGTAAGGGTAGAGTTGGAAGTCGAAGAGCTCTGCGTGCTCGCTCTCGCCCGGCGGCGGCCCGAGCCCGAGCGCGACAGCCAGCCGCGCCGCGCCCTCACCGCCCGGAGGCTCGGCCAACACAGCGAGCGCGCGCAGAAGCTCCATGGCAGGGCCGCCCCCGAAGCGGGCTACTTACCGCTCAACACTTCCTCTTCGGGCAGGCGATAGACCTGCCGGGAGGGCTTGAGGGGGCGCAGCAGCCAGTAGGGGCGGCGCGTGCCGTCGGGCGAGTGCGTGTCGGCGGGGCGCGTGAACTGTAGCCAGGCACGATAGACGGCGCGCGACTTCTCTGTGTCAACGAAGATGTCGCCGGCCGAGTCGCCCGGCTCGGCCTTGCGGACGCGCACGGCCTGGTGCCAGCAGTGCATCCCCGAGACGGGGTCTGGGTGGACGGGGAAGGTAAGGTTCTGGTGCACGCCCACGTCGGCCCACCATATGCGCGTCGTGTCGGGGTCGGAGGATTCGTAGGGCGCGGCTCCGCGCTCGCGGCGCATGGCCCACTCGCTGCCGCGCCGGTCCAGCGCGACGGTCGCCATGAGCTGCCGCTGCCCTTCTCCTTCGCGCGCGAGCTTCCATCGGCCCATGTGGTGGCTGCAAGCGACGACGCCGGGCCTTATGCCTTCCGTCACCCACGCGCGCACGACGAAGTGGCCCGTCTCGGTCTCTACGCGCACGAGGTCGCCGGTCGAGACGCCCAGCTCGCGCGCGTGGCTGGTGTGAACCCACAAAGGGTTGGTGTGCGCGATCTCGTCGAGCCACTTCGAGTTCGCGCTGCGCGTGTGAATCTGCACGGGGAGGCGGAAGGTGGAGATGAGCACGGACTGGTCGGGGTTGAGCTTGTCCGGGTGGACGTGGCTCTTGATGTAGGCCGGCACCGCGTACTCGTGCCAGCCCCAGTCGGCGAGCGTCTTCGAGTAGAACTCGAGCCGCCCGCTCGGCGTCGGGAAGCCGCGCAGCACCCGGTCGCCCATGCTGACGCCGACTAAGCGGCGCCCTTCCGCGTCGTCGTCGGGCGTCGGGATGGGGACGATGTTAGGCCCCGCCGGCTTAGGCTTCCGTGTGTACGCGCGGCCGAAGCGGTCAACGCGCACGTCGTCTAACTCTTCGCCGGGGACTTCCTGCTCATAGACGGCGCCCACCTTGCGGCTCACCTCGAAGGCGCCGTAGCGGCGCATGAACTCAAGTGGCGTCAGGCCCTCGGCCGCGGCCCGCTCGGGCAGGCCCGGCAC
>DASPKR010000563.1:0-6335 GCA_035627975.1 Pyrinomonadaceae bacterium
GAGCGCGCGAGGTTGGCAGCGCGGTCGAAGTCCTCGCGCGCCAGCGCCGCGAAGATGCCCGTCAGGTCGAAGCTCTCCACGTTTATGTTGTTCGTCATCGCCCCGCCCGACTTGAACTCGACGCGGACGGTCAGGCTGCCCTCCTCGCCCGTGAACTCCGGCAAGGCGTTGGAAGCCTTGACGACCTCGTTCATCATCTCCCAGGCGCGCCCGCGGTCGAGCTCGACGAGCTGCGTGGCGACGGCTATGAAGGCGCGCACGCGGTCGGGCGAGGCGTCGTCAATCTTGCGCGCCTCCTCGGCCGCCTGGTCGAGCGCCTCGACGGCGCGGCCGGGGTCGGTCTTGACCAGCAGGCGCGCGCCCTCGGTGAGCGCCCATGCCCTCTGCACGTCGGTCAGCTCGGGCGAGCGCGAGAGGCGCAGCACCTCCTCGGCCCGCTTCCCCCGCACGGCCTCGTTCACGGCTTGGAAGGTGAGGGCGGCGAGGAGCTGGCGGCGCGTGTCGGTGTCCTCGATCTTGTTGGCGTACTCGCGTGCGCGCTCCAAGTCCTTGCGCGACGCCTCCATCGCTGCGCGAAAGTAGATCATGTCGCGCTCGTTGGCGTCCTTCGCCTTCTCGAGCCGCGAGAGCGCCTCGGCTACGCCGTCCCGGTTCGGGTCTTCGGGGACGATGCCGCGCGTGAACAGCGGGTCGTCCGTGCGGCGCGAGCGCTCGGGCGTGTCCTGCTCAAGGAGCGACTGGCGCGCGCGCAGCGCGGGCGCCTTGTCGGGCGCGAACTGGTCGAAGAGAGGTAGCAGCCGCGTGATGATGACGTAGGTGCCGACGCGGCCCGACGTGGTGCGGTCTTGATCAGGCGTCGGCACGGGGCGCAGCAGTATCTGCGCGCCGACGTTAAGGTAGGCCGCACGCAGCTTCGGGTCTAGACCTTCCGGGATAGTCTGCGGGCCGAAGCGGCGGGTGTGGCTGTTGCCGTCCGGGCGCACGGTGACGTAGAGCAGCGGCGTGAAGACGTAGCTGGCGAGCAGCGAGACGGTGTTTGCATCCGACGCGGGGTCGGAGGCGGCGCGCGGCAGGAGAGCGGCGTAGAGCTTGTCGGCAGTGGCGGCGTCCTTGCGGCGCAGCTCGTCGAGCACGTTCATGCCGAAGGTGTTGACGGGGTAGAGCGCGGGCGCGGCGAAGGTCACGGCGCGCTCTGTGTCGCCGTCCCGGATTAGCTCGCGCGCTAGCGCGAGCCGCTGCGTCATTGCCGAGGGCGGGTCGTCGGGGTTGAAGGGCTGGCCTTGTGACGTGGCGGGGCCGGAGGTCGCGGCCGGCGTCGAGGCCGTGGCCTCCTGCTTCTTCGACTCGTCGAAGCGCGTGAGGAACTCGTTGCCGAGCACGCTGTCGCGGCGGGCGGCGAGCCGTAGGACTTCGCGGCGGACGCTGCCTGCCTCGCGCGACGAGGGCGAGCCGCGGCGCGAGGCTTCGCGCGCACGCTGCTGGCCCTGCTCGGCGTCAACCGTCTCGGCCTCGTCCCATGCGCGGCGGAAGAGCGCCACCGCGCGCTCCCTGTCGGCCTCCCACAGCGCGTCTGCCGAGCGGGCCTGCACGCGGGCGCGCAGCACCGGGTCTCGGAACATGCGAGCGTCGTCGGCCAGAGAGTTCACGAGCGAGACGGCGGCGTTGCGCCTCACTTCGGCCATCGGGTCAACCTCGGCCGAAGCCTTCTTCGACGCGGGCGCCTTCTGTTTTGCACGGGCCGGCGCCGCCCCCGGCTGCTGCCGAGCGAGGGCCGAGGCCGGCGAGACGACGAAGGACAGGCAGAGCACGAGCGAGTGCAGGCGGGCAGGGTGAGCCATCTGTTGTCTCCCGTCCGCGCGTGGGGCGCGCGGACATAAGCTTTCGGTTGACCGTTTAGACGCGGGCGGCGGGCCGCGTCTCACGTCAGGCGCGGCCCGCGCTCAGCGGGACTGAAGATGTAGGTGTAAACGTGCCGCGCGCGATTCGGTTCCCGAAAATTCGCGGGCGGGGAGAAAAAAGCGGGCGGCGCGCCGCCATTGTAACAGCGCGCCGCCCCGTGATTTGAGAAATTTTCAGACGGCGACGACTTCGATCTCCGGGTCAACCTCCTGCTTTATCATCCCCTCGATTGCCATCAGCGTCCCCGACAGAGAGCTCGGGCAGCTCCCGCAAGCGCCCTGGTAGCGAATCGTCAGCGTGTTGTCGGCGAGCGAGAGCACTTCGAGCCATCCGCCGTCGCCCGCGAGCGCGGGCCGTATGCGCTCGTCGAGTATCTCGTTTATCTGCAAGAGCCGCGGGTCGTCGCTCATCATCGCGCCGAGCGGGCCTCCGACCCCGGCCGCTTCAGCGCCGGCGCCGCCGTTGGCCGTCACTGCTTCGGCCGCGCGTATGGGGACTGCGAGGCGCGGGAGCAGGTCGTCCCAGTCGGCCTCCTCCTCCTTCTCGACCGTAATCATCCTGTCCATGTAAAAGACGGATGCGACCTCGCCTACCTCGAAGAGGGCGCGCCCGAGCGGGTCTGCGGCGGCCTCCTCGGCGCTGTGGAACGAGCGCGTCGTCCCCGAGGTGACCGGCTCCTTGAGTATGAACTTGACGGCGTTCGGGTTCGGCGTCTCTTCGATGTTGTCTATTTTCGGCATCTTTTATCTTCCTGGCACTCTGCTTTGGTATAAAAACTCACCCCTTCGCGCGAACTTTCCACCGAATACGTTATTCAGCTTTTGGTCGCATTATAAACCTTTTCCCGGCGCGGCGCAGTTCGCGCCGGCGTGAAGCAATTTGATGCCGCGCGAGCCCGCGGCGTGCGCCCGTAAACGGTGCAGTAACACAGGTTCGTCTCGGCCCGGCGGCGGCCCAAAAAAAATGCTTTCGGCGGAAGATTTAAATTGCCAAAAAAGGAAAGTAGGCGTATATTCTAGGCCCTCGCTTGTCCCCCCTTCGCAGGTGAGACAAGTTGAGACGAGAGGCAGACGATAGCGAGGGTCGTCTGCCTCTTGCTATATTCAGCGGTCGGCAATCAGCATTCAGCTTTCAGCTTTGCCCGCGCGGGGCCTCCCGGCCTCCGACTCGCGGCTCAAGGGCTGGAAGGAATCAAAAGCTGATGGCTGACCGCTGACTGCTTAGAGCTTCTTTATGAATATAGGGATCACCGTATATCCGACTTACGGCGGGAGCGGCATCGTGGGCTCCGAGCTGGGGAAGGAGCTGGCCGAGCGGGGCCACACGGTTCACTTCATCTCGTCGGCGCTGCCCACGCGGCTCACTCAGTTGAGCGAGCGCGTCAGGTTCCACGAGGTCGAGATGATGTCCTACCCGCTCTTCGAGCACCAGCCCTACACGCTCGCGCTCGCGACTAAGATGGCCGACGTGGCCGAGACGGAGAACCTCGACCTGCTGCACGTCCACTACGCCATCCCGCACTCGATAAGCGCCATACTCGCGCGCGAGTCCTTAAAGCCGCACCGGCTGCTGCCCGTCATCACGACCCTGCACGGCACGGACATAACGCTCGTCGGCGCCGACCGCTCCTACCTGCCGATTACGCGCTACGGCATCGCGCAGTCCGACGGAGTAACCGCCGTCTCGAACTACCTGAAGCGGGCGACGGCCGATCTCTTCCAGTTCGAGCACATCGCCGTCATACCGAACTTCATCTGCGCGTCCGACTACAAGCGGAAGTTCTCCGAGGCGCTGCGCCGGGAGCTTGCGCCCGACGGCGAGCCGCTGCTCGCGCACGTCTCTAACTTCCGCCCCGTCAAGCGGCCCGTTGACTGCGTGGACATTCTGGCGCGCGTGCGCGGGCGGGGCGTCGGGGCGCGGCTCGTTATGGTGGGCGACGGGAGCGAGCGAGCGCGCGCGGAGCACAGGGCGCGCTGCCTCGGCGTCGAGAGCTACTGCTCGTTCGTCGGCAAGCAGCCCCGCATCGCCGACTACCTCTCGGTCGCGGACGTGCTGTTGCTGCCCTCGGAGCAGGAGTCGTTCGGTCTCGCCGCGCTCGAAGCGATGGCTTGCGAGGTGCCGGTCATAGCCTCGCGCGTGGGCGGCATCCCCGAGGTAGTGGACGACGGCGTGACGGGATGCTTGGCCGAAGTGGGCGACGTGGAGAAGATGAGCGACGACGCGGCGCGCCTCCTCTCGGACGACGCGGCGCGGCGCGAGATGGGCGCGCGCGCGCGCGATTCGGCCGTGAGCCGCTACAGCACGGACCTCGTCATCCCGCAGTACATAGATTTCTACGAGCGCGTCATCGCCGCGTCGAAAGAGAACGCGCCGGGCTGAGGAGTCGGCGATGAGCACCGCGGCGCAAGGCGCCCGAGCCAGGAGAGCGAAGGCCGCCCCCACGCCCGAGGAGTGGGCCGCGCGGGTTTCGGAAGAGAAGCCGGTCGGCTACGTCATACAGAACCTCGAGCGCGCCTACGGCGTGCCGGAGAACAAGTGGACTGACTGGGACGTGCTCGACATGCTCGTCGCCGTCATACTCTCGCAGGCGACGAGCGACGCCAACAGCGACCGCACCTACGACGCCCTGAAGAAGCGCTTCCCGACCTGGGGCGCCGTCCTGCGCGCGAGGGAGAAGACGCTGGCCGACACGATTCGCCTGGGCGGCCTCGCCAACCAGAAGGCCCGCGTCATACGCGACCTGCTCGCGCAGGTGAAGGCGCGGCACGGCTCGTTAGACCTCTCCTTCGTGAAGGGCATGCCGGCCGAGGAGGCCGCCCGATACCTTTCGGGCTTCCGCGGCGTCGGCCCCAAGACGGTCGCCTGCACGCTCCTGTTCGCCTGCGGGATGGGCGTCTTCCCGCTCGACACGCACATCTTCCGCGTACTCCGGCGCGTCGGCCTGATACCCGCGAAGTGCTCCGACGAGTTCGCGCACCGCGTTATGAACCGAGTCGTCCCCGCCGGCAAGTCCTACTCCTTCCACGTCAACCTCATACGCCACGGCCGCAAGCTCTGCCGCCCGCGCGAGCCCCTCTGCGAGCGCTGCCCCATCGTCGAGTACTGCGACTACGGCCAGACCAGGATTTGAAGCCGCCGCGCAAAAAGAGAGTGCCGGGCTCGAACGTTCGAGCCCGGCACTCTCTTTTTATGGGCGGCCCGCGTTTGAAGGCGGGCGAGCCCGCCTGTTAGTTGACGACTCGCTGCTGCTGGGCGTTGAGCGTCTCGTCTATGCGCGCGGCCGTCTCCTGTAGGTGCGCGCGCGTCATGGTGTTCATGCGCTTGCCGCCCACGAGGAGCGCCTGCTTGATCTGGGCGCGCATCTGGGTCAGGTTGTAGCGCGCGAGTGTGGAGGCGTCCTCGGGCGTGACGGGGTCTTGCCGTAGGACGAGGCGCTGTAGGCGCTTCAGGTGCTCGCGCTGTAGGTTGCGGCGGAAGCTGTTGACCTCTACCGCCCCGCCCGGCGCCTTAAGCTCCGACCATATCGAGTCCTGTAGGCCCTGGAACAGCTCCGACATCGTGAAGGCGTCGCGGCGGTTCTCGTACTTGACCTCGAGGTCTTGCAGGCGTGAGAGCAGGATGGGGTGGAAGAGGCGGTCGAGCAGGCCGCGGTGCAGCGCGAGCACGCGCTGGTGGACGGGGTAGTCGAGCCGCTGCACGCGCCACACGTCGCCCTCGAACGTCCAGTCGCGGTCTATGGCGAGCTTGTTCAGCAGGCGCGGCGAGAACTTGAAGGCGTCCGGCCCGAAGGCGTTCGTCTTCAGCAGCTCCAGCGCGCGGCGCTGGTCTTTGGCCGGCACGGGCACGTAGGGCGAGCGGTTGCCGGGGTCGCCTATGTGGTCGCGGTTGTGGTAGATGCCGCCGACGTACTTGCTGGCGCTCATCATCGCCAGCGCCAGCTCGCCGAACGCGCCGTTGAAGGCGAACCGCAGCTTCTGGTAGCGCTTGCCCGGCTGCTCCAACTTGGACTCGAGGTTGCCCCAGAGCTCGTGGACTAGCTTGGTGCGCGTCTCGTACCACGGCAGCGGGTCTGAGGCGAAGTCCCAGCGGTTCGTGCGCGGGTCTATGCCGATGGGGTCGTTGCCGAACACATCCTCGTCGGTGCCGTAGGCGAGCTTGGCGTCGGCGACGCGCGAGGCGATCTTGTTAAGCTCGGCGCGCTCGGCCTCGGGGCTCGAGGCCGCGATGGGCTTGTAGGCGTACTCGATGGCCCAGAGGTCGTAGGTGCCGAGCGTGGTCTGCCAGTGCTGGCCCTGCTTGGTGCCCTTCGGCGCGATGTTGACGGGCGTGTAGTCCATGACCGAGCCGGTCAGGCCCTGCTCGTTCGTGAGCGCCGTGTCCTGCAACTTGTCGTTCGTGTGGAGGTTGCTGGCGCGGAAGTTGTGGCGCAGGCCGAG
>DASPKR010000564.1:0-5019 GCA_035627975.1 Pyrinomonadaceae bacterium
CCTCTTTACTTCACACAACCATTATATTCCGGCTTAATTAGCAAGCGGAGGGATGTGATGCACCGTTTAACAAAACTGATTTTTCTCACACTCTGTGGCTTCGGCTTCGGTACGAGCGTGTTAGCACAAGCCGGACAAGGCCCGGGAGCACTCGACGACCACGGAGGGTGGGTAGTTGCGGCTTACGTCGGCGGCGCACGCACGGCCGCTTCCTCCCTGTCCGTGTCGCAGCCGGAGTTAGGCAATGACCTGACCTTCGAGGGCGTCCGCTTCCGGTCGAGGTCATTCGACCCTCCCCTCTACTACGGCCTTCGCGGGAGTTACTTCGCGCGCCGGTTGCCCTCGCTCGGTATCGAAGCGGAGTTCATCCACCTGAAAGTGTTCTCGAACCCGCAGCAAAGAGTTCGAGTCGCCGGCCTGCGCCGCGGCCTCCCGGTCAACGGCGAATTACCACTCGGGGAGATCGTTCAACAATACTCCATCTCGCACGGCGTGAATCTTCTGCTCTTCAACGTGGCCGCGCGCCACGGCCTGGGGCGTAACGCGAAAGCGACAGGCGGGTGGTTAGTCTTGACGGGGCGCGCCGGGGCCGGGCCGACGTTGCCTCATACCGAGAGCAGCGTCGAAGGGCGGCGGCAGGAGCAGTATGAGGTGGGGCGCTTAGGGTGGCAGGCAGCGGGCGGGGCGGAACTCAACCTGTGGAGGGGTCTCTACCTCCTCGGCGAATACAAATTCACTCGCACCCGGCAGCGCGGAAAAGTATTCTCAGGCACGGCGGAATCGCTCTTGCGTACCCATCATGGCGTATTCGGCCTGAGTTACCACTTCTGAGCGCGCCCGACATCAGCATGCACCCCACCGCCCTTAGCTTGGCTTTCATTCGTCAGCTAAGATGCTTGTTCAGTTAAATGCGCGGCAGGCCGGGACAGCAGGAAGGCATTATCTCGGGGAGGGTAAGTCTGTAGTATGCGGGCGCTACCGGACAGGCTCTACATATAGATAGACAAGGGCGGCCTCATATGTCTTGCCGCCTTTGCTTTCGGTGCCGCGTTACTTTCTCGGCCCCAAAGCCTTTGCGGGAACGTGCTCAAGTCGCCTCGGCAAAGGTCGCGAGCAAGGCGGCATACACGGCTACGCGTCAGCATGACAATGCCACTCGTCTCCAAGTCGCATTCCCCGTCCTGCGAGAGCTAGGGCTACAAATGAACAAGTCCAAACGCGACTGCGCCGTAAACATTTTAGCGGCGCCACCTATGTTTGAGGGTTGATACCGGGGGCGGGACTCGAACCCGCACGGCCTTTCGGCCAACGGATTTTCTTACCACTACGGCTTTCGCCGCCCGCTCGAAGTAGCGGTTTGTGGTCTGGACTATACCTTCACCTTTTATTACGCTCAGGGCGTAACAGTCAGGCGGGGGCCGTCTAGTCTCTACACTTTCCTGGAGGCCGTATGAAACTCCGCAAGTATGATCAACACGAACTCGAAGAGGCGGTAAAAAAAGCCACCTCGCTCAGGCAGGTCTTGAAAATTCTTGGCGTAGCCCCCTACGGGGGGAATTACGAGGTGTTGAAGCGAGCGCTCCGCCACTTCAATCTCGATACTTCCCACTTCACCGGACAGGGCTGGAATAAAGGGAAATCGCTCGGGCCGAAACAACCGCTACGAAGGTTCCTTAATAACGAAATAAGGATCGCCTCTTTTAAATTGAAGAACCGGCTGCTTGCGGAGGGAATTCTGAAGCCTCAGTGTTCTAGCTGCGGAAGGACTGACTGGCTAAATCAGCCTATCCCTTTGGAACTAGATCACGTCAACGGAAATCGCTCCGACAATCGGCTGCCCAACCTGCGGCTATTATGCCCCAACTGTCATGCCCTTACCCCAACCTATCGCGGCAAAAATATCGCCGCCAGGCTTAGCTCGGTGTTGCCAGGCTAAAGGGTTCACCGAGTTTGACCCCATTCACACCGGAGATTTCGCCCCGGGTGCTCAAAGAACTAAGTCCGTTGCGTCTGCCATTTCGCCACCCCGGCCTGTGCGGTTTTGAAGATAGCACGGGGCCGGGCGGGGCTCAAAATTCAAATTCGGGGCGGGGGCGGCGTGTGTTAGAATGCGCGAAAGGTCGGGATCGGGGCGGCAGGGCATGACGGAAGAGAAGGCGATTTTCCACCAGCACATACAGCGCGAGGGCCTGAAGCGCACGGCCCAGCGCGACCTCATTCTCGACGTGTTCCTCCGCACCGAGAAGCACCTATCGAGCGAAGACCTCTACAGCCTCGTAAAGGAAGAAGACCCGAACGTCGGCCACACGACCGTCTATCGCACGCTCAAGCTTTTGGTCGAGGCGGGCCTCGCCCGCGAGGTTCGGTTCGGCGACGGCCGCACGCGCTACGAGCACAACTACAAGCACCCCCACCACGACCACATGATCTGCACCGAGTGCGGCCGGACAATCGAGTTCTACTCAGAAGAGCTCGAAGCCATACAGGACGCCATCGTGGCCCGCCACAAGTTCAGGCCCACGCAGCACTCCCTTCGCATCTTCGGCGTTTGCGCGCAGTGCCAGCGCAAGAAGGGCGCCGGCCAGCCCGAAGACACCGCCGCCGAGCCGCGCATACGCTTCGCCTCCGCCCCTAACACGCACTGAGAAGAAGCGATCAGCAATAAGCGGTCAGCGGTCAGCTTTTTGTCTTCGCTGATAGCTGAATGCTGATTGCTGACGGCTTGTTGCCGCTTTTGCCTTTTCTCCCCCTTTGATGTAATTTCCGAACGTCTTCCCCGCGTGAAAAAATTTATCCGTGCGTGACGGTCGAGGGGCTTCTTATGGGCATTAACGTTGAGTGGAAGGACGGCGGCGACGGCCACCGCGGCATAGTCGCCGAGGGGACTTACCTCTGGGACGCCGCGAAGCGACTGGGCGTGCGTCTGCCTGCCGAGTGCGGCGGGCGCGGCGAGTGCGACACGTGCGCCGTCATAGTCGAGGAGGGCGCGACGCTCCTCTCATCGCTGACCGACGCCGAGCGCACGCGCCTGAGCCCCGAGCGGCTCGCGGCCGGCGAGAGGCTCGCGTGCCAGGCGAAGGCGGAGCTTGCCGGCGACCTCGCGCTCAAGCCCGTTCCCGTTGCCGAGCGGCAGGAGACGACCGAGGAGGCCGTGCGCGACATACGCGAGGAGTTCCGGCAGATGCCTCTGCCGAAGAAGGTCGCCGCGCTCGCAGAGTTCGAGGCCGTGACGCTCGTGCACGCGCTCGACAAACTTATAGACGTGCCGGCGACCCTTCTGACGAAGGGTCTCGACCTGCTCGCGGGCCGCGGCCGCTCCCTGTACCAGCGGGAGCGCCAGGCCGGCCGCCCCGCCGCGCGCGGCGCCTCGACAGGAAAGCCCGACAAGCCCTCGGGCGAGACCGCCAACTAAACCAAGCGGCGACGAGAACCTCGTATGCGCCGTCAAGTTTCCCCCCAGAGACCTTCCGGCAGTCGCGCGGGCGCCGTCCCGCGGCTCACTAAAACACTCGCCGCCGTCCTGATCGCCCACGCGGCCCTCGCGGCCGCGCACGCCCAGTCGGGCCGGGCCGGCCGGAAAACGGAGGCCGAGCCCGTGCGGCGCGGCGAATACTTCAACTCGGAGCGCGCCCTCGAGCACGTCAAGAGCCTCGTCGGGTTCGGCCCGCGCCCGGCCGGCTCGAAGGCGCTCGCGCTCTCGCGCCGCTACATAGAGAAGCAACTCCGCGGTGTCGGCCTCGACGTTAGCACGGACGAATGGACTGCCGAGACGCCTGCCGGCAAGCTCCGAATGGCCAACGTCATCGCGGAGCTGCGCGGCGAGACGGAAGAGGCGATAATCGTCGCGAGCCACTACGACACCAAGCGCTTCAAAGACTTCCCCTTCGTCGGAGCGAACGACGGCGCCTCCTCGACGGCCGTGCTCATCGAGATTGCGCGCTCGCTCGCCGTCTCCCGCGAGAAGCGCCATTTCACCTACCGCTTCGTCTTCTTCGACGGCGAGGAGTCGGTCTGCGCCGACTGGGACGAGTGCGGGCGCCCCGGCGCTCCCGACAACACCTATGGGAGCCGCCGCTACGTCGGCCGCCTGCGCGCGCGCAACCAGTTGAAGAACGTGCGCGCCCTCGTCCTTCTCGACATGGTCGGCTACGAAAAGCTTGAGTTGGGGCGCGAGACGGCGAGCACGCCGTGGCTCATTGATATCATCTGGGGAACGGCGCGCTCTCTCGGCTACGGCGACATTTTCCTCGAGAGGGAGGAGGCCGTAGGTGGCGACGACCACGAGCCCTTCCTCGCCGCGGGCGTCCCCGCCGTTGACATAATTCAGCTAGAAACCTACCCGCACTGGCACACGCGCGACGACACGCTCGACAAAATCTCCCGCCGGAGCCTCCGCGTGGTCGGCGAAGTCGTCCTCGCCAGCCTGCCGCGGGTAGAAGAGAAACTGAAAGGGGGCGGCCTGTAGAAAACTGCCGACCGCCCGATTCGGAGGTTCGCGATGTTGAAAGCGACAGACATACTCGTGCCGGTTGATTTTTCGCCGACCTCGATTAACGCCGTGCGCGTGGCGGTCGGGATAGCAGAGCCGGGGGGAGACGTTACGCTGCTGCACGTGATTGACAAGGACTTCGTCGAGGACGCCGTGGCGGCCGGGATGGGCTCGTCGGACGAGATAACGGCCAAGCTGAGGGAGCTGGCCGAGGCGAGCTTCGCCTCAGCGCTCGAATCGGTCGAGACGGGCGACGTGAGCGTCGAGCGCATGGTCGTCGTCGGCAGCCCCTTCGTCGAGATTCTCAAGATAGCGCGCGACCTTGATTTGCCGATGATCGTGATGGGCGTGCGCGGGCGCTCGTCGCAGGCGGAAGACCTGCTCTTCGGCTCGACGGCCGAGAAAGTTCTGCGCGGCACGCGCGTCCCCGTGCTCTGCGTGCCGTTCTGAGGGAACGATGAAAAAGACTCGACTGATGACGCTTACAATTCTCACTTCGCTTCTGGCCGCGCAGCCGGCCGCAGGGCAGG
>DASPKR010000565.1:0-9049 GCA_035627975.1 Pyrinomonadaceae bacterium
GAGCGCGCGAGCGGCCGTGCCATCCCACATCCCTCTGGTCGCAATCGGCGGCATCACGGCCGAGAGAGCGCGCTCCGTGCTCGAAGCTGGCGCCGACTCAGTCGCCGTCATCGGCGCGCTCCTCCGCCGAGGCGAGCCGGGTGAGATAGCCCGCCTCACGCGCTCGTTCCTCGCCCGCCTTTAGGGGTGAAAGCCCCGCCGCCGAAAAGTTAACTGTTAAAATAATAGCCGTTAAAAGTTTTAACTTGCTTTTCGCCGCCGCGTGTTACAGAATGAGAATCGGCCGCCGGCTCTAACTTCTGCGGCCCCGCCCGCAGGCCCGCCGAGGCCGCCACGCACTCCTTACCAACTCTCCGCCCTTTACCTTCGTTCACGACGGAGCGACCGACACCGTGAGATACTTCGACCTGCCGCCCATCCTCGAGCGCATGCTCGCCGTCTCTGACAAGATAAGCGACCTTAACTTCTCGGTCGGGCAAGCGCCGCAGGTCGAGATAAACGGCAAGCTCACGCCCGCGCAGCCGCTCGGCCTGCAAAAGCTCTCGCCCTACCAGACCGAGATGATCGCAATGACGCTCATGTACGGCAACCCCGACGCGGCGCACCGCCTCGCGCACACGGGCTCGACCGACCTGAGCTACAGCCTCCCCACCCGCACGCGCTTCCGCGTCAACATATTCCAGCAGCGCGGCACTTACTCCATCGTGATGCGCGTCATCCCGACCGACATCCCGACGCTCGAGACCTTGAACCTCCCGCCGCAGCTCGCCGACATAACAGACCTGCGCAACGGCATCGTGCTTGTCACCGGCCCGACTGGCGCCGGCAAAAGCTCCACACTCGCGGCCCTCATAGACATCGTCAACCAGCGCCACCACTACCACGTCGTAACCATCGAAGACCCGATAGAGTTCCTGCACTCGCACAAGAACTCGACCATCAACCAGCGCGAGATAGGCTCGGACGCCAAAGACTTCCCGTCGGCCCTCCGCGCGGCGCTCCGTCAGGCGCCGAAGGTCATACTCATCGGCGAGATGCGCGACTACGAGACGACCGAGATAGCGCTCGAGGCGGCGGAGACGGGCCACCTCGTCCTCTCCACACTCCACACCATAGACGCCTCGAAGACCGTTGACCGCGTCATCGGCCTGTACCCGAAGAACGAGGAGCAGGTGATACGCACGCGGCTGGCGCAGACGTTCCGCTTCATCGTCTCGCAGCGGCTCATACCCCGAGCCGACGGGGCGGGGCGCGTCGCAGCCGTAGAAATCCTGAAGTCCACGCCGCGCACGCGCGAGTACATAGCCGAGGGCGAGTCCGAGGGCAAGACCCTCCTCGACGCCATGCGCGACGGCAAGCTCGACGGCATGCAGGACTTCGACACGGTCATCAAGGGCATGATAGAGGCCGGGACCGTCACGCTCGAGGACGGCCTCTCCTTCGCTACCAACCCCAACAACCTCGTGCTCGCCCTCAAGGGCATGTCGG
Organism: Pyrinomonadaceae bacterium; assembly: GCA_035627975.1. Lineage (GTDB taxonomy): Bacteria > Acidobacteriota > Blastocatellia > Pyrinomonadales > Pyrinomonadaceae > QHXN01. The sequence continues at coordinate 1,489 of DASPKR010000565.1, forward strand.
CCTCCGACGACTTCATCGCCTCCGAGAAGCAGTCACACGGCGCGAGGCGAAACGGCGGCGCCCGCCCCTTCGTCAACAAAGGCCCCCGCACCCCGCCCCCCTCCTCCATGCTCGACATGATCGAATAAAGCAGAGGCTAGGGGCTAGTTAAAAACCTCTCGTCTCAAACTAGCCTCTAGGCCCTGACCTCTAGCCTCTAAAATTATGATCGTCACCTGCACGAACTGCTCGACGAAGCTACAGCTCGACAGCGCGAAGATACCCTCGCGCCAGTTCAGCGTCCGCTGCCCGAAGTGCCAGCAGATAATCAACGCGCAGCCGCCCGCCGCGCAGTCGGCGCGAGACGCTCTGGGCGCCGTGGGCGATCTTCCCGCGACGACACGCGCGCAGAAGGAGGCGACGGCCACGGCCCCTGCGGCCCCGGTCGTGCGGGCCGACTCCGCGCCCCAGGCTCGCACGCCCTCCCAGCCGGCGCCCCCCACGGCGGATGCGGGGGGCGAGGCGCTGCGGCTGCTCTCGGCTCTGCTCGCGCAGGGCGCCCCCGAGGGCGAAGGCCACGACCGCGGGCCTATCAAGCGGCCCGCCTGGGAGAGGCGGCGCGCACTAGTGTGCGTCGGCTCGACCTACTGCGACCCCGTGGCGCGCGCCCTCGTTGACGGCCGCTACGAGGTCTGCATAGTCGGCGACGCGGCGCAGGCGGCCGAGCAGATGCGCGAGGCGCCGGTGGACGTGATCGTGCTCGACCAGGAGTTCGACATGGGCGGGCAGGGGGCGATAGCCGTGGCGCGCGAACTGAGCTACATGCGTATGCCCGACCGCCGACGCGTCGTCTTCGTGCAGCTCTCGCCGACGGCGCGCACGGGCGACGCGCACGCCGCGTTCCTCGCCAACGCGAACCTCGTCGTCAACACCTCCGACCTCGCAGACCTGCCGCGCGCGCTCGAGAAGAACGTGCGCGACTTAAACGACCTCTACCGCCATTTCAACAAGGCGCTCGGACTGCACGCGATTTAAGGCCCCGGCGACGCGGCCCTGCGGCGGCGGGCGCCGTCGCGCTCCCTTCTTCAACGAGAGGAAGCGCGACGGCGCCCGCCGCACTGTTTTTGCGCGAACGTGCAATCTGATAAGCTTACACGTCCCGCGCGGCCGGAGAGGCGACGACTCCGGGCGCCCGCGTCGCGCTCTTCTTGAAGGCGAAGATGGCTTCCGGGAACGGTCACAGGCACCACGGCCACGCGCACGGCGCCCCGCGCGCCGCGTCGGGCAGCCGCGCGCGACTGCTGCTCGTGCTGGTGCTCACGGCCACTTACATGCTCGCGGAGGCAGTGGGTGGGTGGCTGACGGGCAGCCTCGCGCTTCTGGCCGACGCGGGCCACATGCTGACGGACGCTGCGGGCCTGGCACTCGCGCTCCTGGCCGCGTGGTTCGGCTCGCGGCCCGCGACGCCGAGCAAGACGTTCGGCTATTACCGGCTCGAAATCCTCGCGGCCTTCACGAACGGCGTGGCGCTCGTCGTCGTCTCTCTCTTCATCATCTACGAGGCTTACGAGCGCTGGTTCGCGCCGCCCGAGATAGCGCGCGGCGGGCTGATGATAGCCGTCGCCGCGGGCGGCCTCGCCGTCAACCTCATTTGCGCGTGGGTGCTGCACGGCGACCACGCGCGCGACCTGAACCTCCGCGGCGCGTGGCTGCACGTCATAGGCGACGCGGCCGGCTCCGTGGGCGCGATACTCGCGGGCGTGCTCGTCACCTTCTTCGGCTGGCGCGCGGCCGACCCGCTGTTCAGCGCCTTCATCGCGCTGCTCATCGTCTGGAGCAGTTGGAACCTCATACGCGAGGCGACGAACGTCTTGCTGGAGGGCACGCCGTCCCACATAAACCTGCGCGCCGTCGAGGGCGCGATACTGGCGACCGACGGCGTCGAGGACGTCCACGACCTCCACGTCTGGACTATCACGTCGGGCCGCGAGGCCCTGTCGGCGCACGTCCGCCACGCGCACGCCGTCTCGCAGCCGGAGCTTCTCAGGGCGCTGCGCGGCAGGCTGCACGACGAGTTCGGGGTTGACCACCTGACGATACAGATGGAGACGGAGGACTTCGAGGACGAGACGTTCCACTTCTGCACCTCCGGCACGGCCTGCTTCCGCTCCCCAGAAGAATAGTCCCGGCTTATGGAAATCAGCCTTCTTCTCGTCCTCGACTTGCGCGAACAGGCGGCGCTTCAGGCGGCGCTCGTAACGCACGGCGCGCCGGACAGCCTGGTGACGCTGGCGCTCACGGGCGCGTGCCGCATCTCTTCGCTCGACGAGGCGCGGATGCTGCGCCGGTGGCTGGCGGACGTGCGCGCCTCCGGCAAGACCGACTTCGCCTCCCTTAACGTCATTGAGCGCGAGCTGGTGCGCTTCGGCGTCTGAGGCGTTTATGACTCGGGTCGAACTAGGCTACGGCCGCGGCTCCGTCACCTTTGAGTTCGAGGAGGGCCGCTTCGAGGTGCTGGGCGCGGGAGGGGGTACGGCTGAGGCGCCGCTCTCTGACGCCGAGATGGGCGCGCTCATAGACGACCCGGTTGACTCTCAGCCGCTGGAAGAGATCGTCACGCCCGGCGAGAGCGCCCTGATCGTCGTCTCGGACGCGACGCGCGCCACGGGCAGCGCCTCCGTCGTCAACCTCCTCGTCCGCCGCCTGATACAGCTCGGCGTCGCGCCGCACGACCTCCGCATAATCTTCGCCACAGGGATACACCGCCCCGTCACGCGCGAGGAAAAAGCGGAGCTGCTCTCGCCCTTCATCGTGCAGCGCGTCCGCACGCTCGACCACGACGCCTACGACCCCGCGCGCCATATCTCCTTCGGAGAGACCGTGCGCGGCACGCCCGTCGAGCTTAACCGCGCGCTCTTCGACTACTCGCACGTCATACTCACGGGCGCAGTCGGCTTCCACTACTTCGCGGGTTTCACGGGCGGGCGCAAGAGCATCTGCCCCGGCCTCGCCTCCGCGCGCACCGTGGAGGCCACGCACCTGCTCGCCCTCGACTTCGAGCGGGGCGGGCGCCGCTCCGGCGTCGGCGCGGGCCGCCTCGACGGCAACGCCGTCCACGAGGAGTGCGAGCGCATCGCGGCCGAGGTCGCGCCCTCCTTCCTCGTCAACACGGTTGTTGACGGGCGGGGCCGCGTCGTGCGCCTTTACGCGGGCGACTGGCGCTCGGCGCACCGCCTCGCCTGCGCCGAGCACGCCGACTCTCACACCGTAAAGATTAAGGAGAAGCGCCCCGTGGTCGTCGTCTCCGCGGGCGGCTCGCCCGGTGACGTGAACATGATTCAGGCGCACAAGGCGCTGGAGATGGCCTCGCACGCCTGCGCGGAGGGCGGCCGGCTTGTGCTCGTCGCCGAGTGCGCCGAGGGCCTGGGCCGCCACGACTTCCTCAAGTGGTTCGAGGCGGAGAACTCCCGCGCCCTCGAAGAGCGCCTGCGCTCCGCCTACGAGGTGAACGGGCAGACCGCCTGGTCGCTCATGACAAAGTCCGAGCGGTTCCGCCTGCGCCTCGTCTCGTCCCTGCCGGAGGTCGCGGCGCTCGCCATGGGCTTCGAGCCCGCGCGCTCGGTCGCCGAGGCGCTCGAAGGCGTCGGCGCCGACGCGCCCGGTTACGTCCTCCCGCGCGGCGCATCCCTCATGCCCGTCGTCTCCTGACGAAACCGCCCGGCCGAGGCCGTTGCGCCCGCGCGCAAACGAATATAGAGTAGTCGCGCTTTGCTTATTCTCCGTTTGGCCTGCGCCGTGTGCGGCGGGAGCGAGGGGAGGGGACGTGAGGAGTGCGATATTGAAGACGGCGTGCCTGCTGGCTTTGGCTTATACACCCGCACAGTGGGCGCGCGCGCAGACGGTCGCGGCCGAGCAGCCGCCGCAGGAGGGCGTGCGCCCCAGCGAGGCCGTCGTGCCGCTCGCGCAGGCGGCCGTGGCCCTGGACGCGGTGGGGCGCCAAGCGCTCGGCGGGCGGCTGCGCACGCAGTCGCTCGCGGGGACGCCGGAGGCGCCGGTGCGCAACACGCGCATCGTCATAGAGAACCGCAGCACTCTCTTCTACAACTACGTGTCGGGCTGGGCGACCTTCTACGGCGAGGACGGCGTGCGCTGCGGCGAGGGCCTCTGGAAGCTCGAAGCGCTGGCGCCGAGCGAGCAGGTAGAGGTTGACACGCCGGGCCTGCGGCTCACGTGCGCGCCCGCGTCTTGGCGCATCGTCGCCACGACGCTGCTCACGCGCACCGCGGACGTAGCGAAGCCGGCCCAGGGCGCAGCGCCGCAGCCCGAGACGGGCGCGCCCGCGGCGGCGATGACAACGACGACGGAACCGACCCCGGCGATACCGCCGCTCGAAATCAACGTCAACGGCAAGACGATACCCATTCAGCTCGGGAACCCTCTGGAAGTCATCGTCGGCAAGGAGCGCGTCCGCATCATCTTGCAGCCGGCCCCCTGAGCGGGAGCGGCGTCGTCAATCCTTGACTTCGGCGGCGCGGCGGGACGAAACTTAAGGCGAATCAGTCGCCCGACTTGGACAAATCAGCATGAGGAGGTGAGCCCTGATGGCGGACGAGAACAAGAGGAAGTGCGCGCGTGAGACTTGCGGCTGCCCAGCCGCCGCCGACAGCAAGTATTGCAGCGAGGAGTGCGAGGACGCCGCCAAGGCAATCAAGTTTGAAATATCCTGCACCTGCCACCACAAGGAGTGCCAGTGAGCACATCACGCGGGCGGGCCGAGGGCTGAAGAGTCCTGCTCTGACTCTTCAGCCCTCGGCCCGCCCTTCTGTTGCCGTAATGCAAGAGAATTGCAACCTTACTGCGGGCTAACCTCTCCTACGCTCACCCCATCCTAAGAGCGCCGGACGGCGCGAAGCCGCCGGCCACAACATTCTCAGAACGAGCGCCCACCCGACGGGCGCAGAAAGCCCGTAGGAGGGGTATATGCGTCTAAAATTCTTAGCGGCCGCACTGGCCCTGGCGGCCTGCGCCGGCCCGGCCTTCGCCCAATCGCAGAGCACGGGCGCCCGCGCCGGCGCCGCAAACGAAACTTCACTCGCCCGCGACGGCGGTCAGTTGAACATCGCCTCGGGGACGCGCCTGACGGCCGAGCTACAAAACGCGCTCGACGTGAGCCGCGCTCGCGTGGGCGACCGCGTCGTGCTGAAGACGACCGAGGCCATCAAGTCGAACGGCGAGACCGTCGTCAAGCGCGGCGCGCGCCTCGTCGGCCACGTCTCCGACGTGCAGAGGCGGGCGCGCGGCGCCACCGAGTCTTCCGTCACCATACTCTTCGACCGGCTGGAGAGCGGCTCGCTCACGGCGCCCATCTCCGTCACGATTGACTCGGTCACGCAGGCCGGCGCGCGCGCGCGGGCGGGCGACGATGATCTGGGCGCGGGCGCGAGCGGCCGCGGCTCGGCGCGCTCTTCGGGCAACTCTTCGTCCTCGTCGGGCGGGCTGCTTGGCGGCGTGACAGGCGCGGTCGGCAACACCGTGGGCGGCGTGACGGGCGCCGCGAGCGACGTGGTCGGCTCGACGACCGAGACCGTCGGCAGCACTACGCGCTCGGTCGGCCGCACGCTCGGCCAGATTCGCGTCACGCAGTCTTCGAGCGCCTCGGCCGAGGCCGGCTCGACGCTCTCACTCACCGGCGGCGACCTGAGGCTGGAGAAGGGCGCCACCTTCCGCCTCATCGTCAACGAGTCGGCGGGCCTCAACGAGCAGTGAGCCGTCCGGTGGCATTTTCGGCCTAACCTGCGGCCAATTGTTAAGGGGGCGGGGAGTGATCCCCGCCCCCTTAGCATTGGGTGAAGGTGTTCGCGGAGACCGCTCTACTAGTCGGCCCAATCGCCCGTGACCTTCAGGCTGTCGAAGTTGCGCAGGAAGTAGGGCTCGAGCGGCGAGCCGTCCGGCTTGCGCGTGTAGGCGAGGAAGGAGTCAACGGCGATGCCGCCGTCGGTCGGGTCTTTGATAACGGGGCAGATGCTGTAAACCGCGCCCTCCGACCCGTCCGGGTTGCGGAGCCTCTTGGCTATGAGACCCTTGCTGAAGAGGTTGTCGAGCTCGCTCAGTGTCTTGATGATGGGCGTGCCGTCGAGCGCCAGGCCGTTCCTCTTATGCAGGTCGGCCAGGGCCTTCTTGCCCGCCGATGTGTTGAAGGCGCGCGGGGTGTAGCTGATCCAGACGTGAACCCACAGGCCAAGCGGGTTGTTGCTGAAGTAGCCGTTGCGCATGTCGAGCATGACGGACTGGCGTAGGTTGCCGAGGCCGACGGGGTTGCCGTCCTTCGTGGGGAAGACGTACTCGATCATGTTGTCGGCGGTCTGCCGTGCGCGCCGGCCCGCCTCGTCGTCGGTGAAGCCGTCGTTAAATAGCTCTCCCATGACCGTCCAATAGACGGGGTTGCCGCTGTGGTTATAGGCCGGCAGCGTCAGCAGCGCCCTGACGTTGCGCTGGAAAGAGTAGTTAGGTGTGTCGAACACGCCGAGCCTGCCGTCGCCCTGCCGGCGGCCCACTATCTTCGACGGGTCAACGCCGTTCTGGCGGTAGAATTCGTCGGTGAAGTCGTAGAGGCGGTCTTCTGCGTCCGCCCGCGCGATTGAGGGGGAAGCGACGAGCGCTAGGAGCGCCGCCATCGCGTACGTGAGTAGGGTAGTCTTCTTCAACTTTCTTCTCCTTAATAATTACCTTGCTTGTCTGCCGGAGCGTAAGGTCGGGCCGGGGTCGCTCTCCGCGTACAGAGCGCGGGGCGGGCGGGAAAATACCCCGGCCCCAGATTTTTTTCGCCGTGCGGCGCGGCGGCGGCGGATTTGAGGGGGAGGCGACTTGCGCTATAAATGAGTCGCAGGGAGAATCAACCGGGGATGAGCCGTTCGATTCACTTCGCAGACAGCGGCGCGCGCGCCCGCACGGCCGCGTCCGAGGAGGGCGTGCGCGCACGCCTGCGCGAGATAGTGGGCGGTGAGAACGTGCTCGTTGACGAGGAGAGGGTCGAGCCTTACGCGGGCGACGCCCTCAAGGAGAAGTTCCCGCCCGAGGCCGTCGTGCTCCCGCGCTCGGCCGCCGAAGTCTCCGCGATAATGAGGCTCGCTAACGAGCGCCGCTTCCCCGTCACCGCGCGCGGCGGGGGCGTGGGCTACACGGGCGGCGCAGTCCCCGTCGAGGGCGGCATAGTCGTCGGCACCGACCGCATGAACCGCATACGCGAGGTCAACGCCGAAGACCTCTACGCCGTCACGGAGCCGGGCGCGACGACCTACGCGCTCCAGCAGGCCGTCGAGGCCGAGGGCCTCTTCTACCCGCCCGACCCGGCCTCCTACAAGAACTCCTACATCGGCGGCAACATCGCGGAGAACGCGGGCGGCATACGCTCGGCCAAGTACGGCGTGACGAAGCACTACGTCATGGGCCTCGAAGTCGTGCTCCCGACCGGCGAGGTGGTGCGAACCGGGGGCCTGACGAGCAAGAACGTCGTCGGCTTCGACCTGACCGGCCTGATGTGCGGCTCCGAGGGGATGCTCGGCGTCATCACGGAGGCGACGCT
>DASPKR010000566.1:0-3807 GCA_035627975.1 Pyrinomonadaceae bacterium
AGTCGCGTAGCCGCCGCCCTGTAGCATCGAAGTCCCCCCTCCAACCGCCCGCCCTGTTGCTGTGCTGCGCGAGGTAAGAGGCCGAAGTCCACAGTCAGGTTGGAGCGGAGCTTCCAGGTGTCTTGGGCGTAGAAGTCGTACTCGGGGTACCGGGCGTCGAAGGGGAAGCGCGAGCCCGGCGGGCCGAAGGCGTTGTCGCTGGCGGCGACGAAGCCCTGCCCGATGTTGCCGATGCGCCCGAGCATGACGTTGTAGAAGCTGCGCAGGCGGGGCTGGTCGTTGGCCGTGTTGATGCCCGACGGCGACGTGAGCGCCGACGGCGGCGGGTTGGTGACGCGGCTGAAGTCCACCTGGGGGTTGACGTAGAGGCCGGCGGCCTGCCCGCGGTTGTCGAGGTGCTGCTGGAAGCGCAGGTTGGTGCCGAACTTCAGGGTGTGTGAGGCGCGCTGCCAGCTCAGGTTGTCAACGACCTGATAGGTGCGGATGCTCCGGGCGTTGTTGATGATCGGGGTGTTGTCGAGCGGGTTGGTCAGGTCGAGGCAGCCCGAGGTGCCGGAGAACGGGCAGTCGAAGCGGATCGGCGAGTTGAAGTCGGCGTTGGGGTCGGCGTTGTTGAAGCTGAAGGTGAAGCGGTTGAAGCCGACGACGAACTCGTTGGTCATGTTGCCCGTGGGCGTCCAGCGGTAGTTGACGGCGAGGTTCTTGGGGTTGCGCAGCGTGTCTATGTTGCGCGCCGAGTTGGGGAACGCCTGCGGGCCGCCCGAGCCGCCGATGATGCCGGCGTTGGTGTTGCCGTTGCCGGAGTCGCCCAGCGTGTTCTGCTCGCCCTGCGCGTAGCGGACGAACATCGTGTTGCGCTCGTTGAAGGTGTGGTCGATCTTGAAGGCTAGGTCGTACTGCTTCTCGTTCTGCGGGGCGAGGAAGGTGAAGCCGGCGAAGTTCAGGCCGTCGCCCCCGGCCGTGAAGTTGTTCGGGAGCGGCGTGAGCCCTATGACCTGTTGCACGGTCGGGTCGAGGCCCAGGCCAGTCGGGTCGTTGGCCGCGACACTGTAGCTGGCGATGCAGTTGGTCGTCACAGACCCGCCGCAGGTCGGCAGGATCGGGTTGCCGGCCGCGTCCACGGAGGCGCCCGTCACGCCGGCCGGGTTGTTCCTCCCGCCCGCCACGTAGCGGAAAATGCCCTGCCGAGCCTGCTGCGTCAGCACCGTGCGGGTGCGGGCGAGGCTCTGCGACGTGCGCAGGAACTGAAGGTTGAGGAAGAAGAAGGTGCGGTCGCGCCCGTTGTAGAAGGTGGGGCCGCCCTCGCCGAAGCGCGGCAGGTGCAGCGGGCCGCCGAGGCTCCCGCCGTAGATGTGCTGCACGAACTGGCCGCGCGGCGTGCCGTTGATGTTGTTGTTGTACTCGTTGGCTATCAGGCGCGGCGTCTGGTAGAAGTCGAAGAGGTTGCCGTGGAACTCGTTCGTCCCGGACTTGGTGACGAGCGAGACCTGCGCGCCGGAGGAGCGGCCCAACTCGGCCGTGAAGTTGCTGGTCACGACCTGGAACTGCGAGATGGAGTCGGGGTTGGGCCGCAGGGGGGTGAAGTTCGAGCCGCCGGCCGAGGACTCATTTATGTCTATGCCGTCGAGCGTGAAGTTGAAGGCGCGGTCGCGCGAGCCGTGGACGTGGATGCCGCCGCCCGTGTTCGCCCCGCTGACGACGCCCGGCTGTAGGTTGATGAGGCCCAGAGGGTTGCGACCGCGCACGCCGACGATGGGCAGCGACACCAGGGTGCGCTCCTCGACTGTGTTGCCGAAGTTGCCGGAGCTGCTCGTCTGCACCATTTCGGCGGAGGCCTGCACGGTGACCGACTCGGTGACGTCGCCGGGCTGAAGGCTAACGTCCACGGTGGCGGGCTGGTTGACGTTGACGGTGTTGCCGGTCGAGATGAATCTCTTGAAGCCGGGCAGCTCGACCGTGACGCTGTATGTGCCTACCTGCACGGAGTCGAAGACGTACGTCCCGGTCGAGGTCGTCTGCGTGGTGAAGGAGACGTTCGTCGCCTCGTTCGTGAGCGTGACGGTCGCTCCCTCGACGACCGCCCCCGCCGGGTCGGTGACGACGCCTGTGACGCGCGACGAAGTCCCCTGCGCGGCGGCCGCTGCGCTAAGACAGAAGAGCAGAAGCGCGCCCGCGAAGAGGCGGGCAAAGGTGGATATCCTCATAGTCTTGGGCTCCTAATTTGCGGTTGTGGGCTCGCGCGGCCCCGCTGGCGAACGCGCACGACGCCGCCGTGGGGCTTTAGTCAAACCTGCGATTGAGAAACCTTTGAAACCTGAAGTGGGACGGTTAAAACCTGACGCTGCCGTGAACCTTGCGGGCCATTTTAATTGCCGCGCGCGCAATAATCAAAGCTAAAAGATTTTATCGCAGGGATAAGCGGATTTGTTAAGAAATTTCGCCCCCGGCGGCGCCGCCAAATGGCGGCCGGCACGCGCCGCTGCGCCACGACGCCCGAACGCCCTACCTGAACGTAAAGACGGCGACCGTCGGGTCGTGGTCGCTCGCCTGGTCGAAGAATTCCGAGTTGATGTGCACTACGTCGAATGAGGCGAGCGCGCCGAGAAGCCCGCGGCTGACAAGTATGTGGTCTAGCGTCTGCGAGTTCCCCTCGAAGACATACGTGTACCTCTCGTTCCGCGGGAGCCGTTCTATTAGCGCGGTGAGCCCCGCGCCCTTGAGCGCGGCGAGGGGCGCCGAAAACTCGAAATCGTTGAGGTCGCCGAGGGCTATCACGCGCGCGCGCCGATCTCTCGCGAGAATCTGGCGCACGAATGCGGCGACCACCTGCGCCTGCTGTATGCGCTTCGGCTCGGTCGCGCGCTCGGGCGGCTGGAATCGCCCGAAGAGCGGGTTGTCGCCCCCCTTCGAGGCGAAGTGGTTGGCGATGACGAACAGCCGCCTGCCCCTGAAGGTGAACTCGCCCGCGAGGGGCTTGCGGCTCTCTGCGAAGGCGGGGTTCGCGGGGTCGAGGCGGCCGGGGCTAGAGGAGAGCCGCGGGTTGCCGGTCGCGCCTACGACCCGGGTCGCGACGGTAGGGCCGCCGCCCGGTCGCGCGACGAATCTCAGGCCGCGGTCCGTGCGGAAGAGGAAGCCGACGCGTATGTTGCCGCCCGGCTCGCCGCCGTCCTGGTCGTCCACGGGCGGGATGTCGCGGAAGTCGTAGGCGGGGCCTCCGGCCGCGCGAATCGCGGCGACGAGCTTCCTGAACGTCTGCGTGGCGTCAACCTCCGCGTCGTTCACGCTCCCGTTGTTGTCCTGAATCTCCTCGACCGAAATCAGGTCGGGCGACCTGAGGTTGTGAACGACTATCCCGGCGAGGCGGCTGAATTTAGCGTCGTCGTCGCCGGGGTCTAGGTTCTGCACGTTGAAGGCCGCGACCGCGAGCTGGTCTCTGCCGGGCGCCGGGGCGGTCTCGGGCCTGATGCCGCGGGCCGAGACGCCGGCCGCGCCCGTCAGCAGAACCCTGAAGTTGCCGAACGAGTAGTCCAGCACGCCCGTTACGGGCCCGTCGAAGCGGTCGCCCACGTTCACGTCCGGGATTTGCGACGCGTCGCCGACCAGGGTTATGCGCTCCGGGTTGAAATCGCCGGGCCGTATGATTATCCCCCCGCGCGCGGTGCGCAGACCCGCCCCCGCGCCGCCGTCGCCGATCACGACTACGTCCTTGGAGTCGCGCCGCGTGATCGAGGGGCCGACGGCCACGGCGCTGTTGACGCGCACGAGCATCCCTTCGAGGCTCTCGTAAAAGTCGAGCCCGTCGGCGCC
>DASPKR010000567.1:0-9841 GCA_035627975.1 Pyrinomonadaceae bacterium
CTCGTCGTGCGCCTGATGAGACAGCCGGTTGACCTGAGCCAGTTCGCGGCCGTCCGCGGAAATCTTGTCGTGCTCGGCATACTGCTGCTGCTGGTCTGGACGCTCGCGGCCTTCGGCGAGGAGATGGTCTATCGCGGCTACCTTATGAACCGCGTGGCGGGGCTTGCGGGCGGCGGCAAGGGGGCGTGGGCTTTAAGCCTCGTGGTCGTGAGCCTTCTGTTCGGCGTCGGGCATCTCTATCAGGGCGCCCCGGGCGTCGTCGTCAACGTGGCGGCCGGGCTGGTGTACGGCGCCGTGTACCTTTGGGCGGGCCGCAACCTCTGGGCGCCGATAATCACACACGGGGTCTATGACACGGCGGGGCTGACGCTCCTCTACTACGGCCTGTAGCACGGACTGCGCGGCGCGCTCCTTACGACGCGCCCGATTTTCGTTAGGGCGATGAGAAGCGAGAAAGAGAAGATGCTGGGCGGCGAGCTTTACGACCGCTCGACCCGCGGCTCGCGGTCGGCAACCCCTGCCGCGTCATACGGGAGGCCGGCCGGGTAGCCGTCGGCAGCGGAAGGAGGAGAACGAGCGATGAACGTTAGGGCCTTGAGCGCGGCCGAGGAGCTGCGGCGTTACGTTGACTTCGGCTGGGAGGTCTATCGTGAGAACCCTTACTGGGTGCCTCCCGACTCGCACCACCTGACACGGGTGCTGGCGGGCGAGGGCGGGTTCGGCCCCGGCTCGCAGATTCAAGCCTTCTGGGCCGAGGAGTCGGGCCGCGTGCTGGCGACGGTCGCGGCCGTCAGGGACGAGTCATACAACCGCCACTGGGGCGAGCAGACCGGCCACCTCCTCTTCTTCGAGGCGCTGCCCGGCGAGGACGAGGCGGTCGGGGCGCTGATTCGCGCGGCGTGCGAGTGGCTCCGCGGTCGCGGCTGCGACGCGGCTCGCATGTCCATACTGCCGGGGTTGCAGATGCCCCTTACCATTGACGCCTACGACGCCGTGCCGACCGTCTTCCACACCTACAACCCGCCCTACTACCACAGCTACATCAAGAACTCCGGCTTCGTGACCGAGAAGGGCGTGGTGCAGTACCAGATAAAGTTCACGCCGGAGCTTGAGCGGAGCTACCGCGAGATGGTCGGGCGCGCCGAAGGCGCGGGCGTCTCTCTGCGGCCGTGCGACCTCGAACGGCTTGAGGAGGAGACCGATGCCCTCACCGACATCTTCAACGAGACCTTCCGCGCACACTGGGGCTTCATGCCTCTGCCCGCGGCCGTCATGCGCGGGCTGACGGTCGAGCTGAAGGACTTGTTAGTCCCAGGCTTCACGCTGTTCGCCGAGGCAGACGGCCGGACGGCCGGCGCCGTCTATTCGCTGCCCGACCTCAACCAGGCCCTGCACGCGATGCGCGGCAAGGCCATAGAAGAAAATTTCCCCGAGTTCCAGCAGCGCCTACAGGACATTGACCACGGCGTGCTTCTCGTCATCGGCGTGAAGGAGGAATACCGCGGGCGCGGCGTCAACCTCGCGCTCGCCGCGAAGAGTTACCTCGCTATGATGGAGCGCGGCTACAAGACCGGGAGCTACACCGTCGTGCTCGACGACAACTGGCGCTCGCGCCGCACCGCGGAGAAGCGGGGCGCGCGTGTTACCAGGAACTTCAACGTCTATCGGAAGGAGCTGGCCTGACGCCGGAGGCCGGTGGGGCCGCATGGGTAAGCACCTCGTCTTCGTTTACGGCACGCTGAGGCGGGGCGGCCTGCGCTCGATGCCCGACCTCTTCCCCGGCTCGGAGTTCGTCGGGGGCGCGACCGTGCGCGGCAGCCTCTACGACCTCGGCGAGCACCCCGGCCTTCTGCTCGACGAGCCGGGCTCGACGGTCGTCGGTGAAGTCTATGAGGTTGACGAAGAGACTCTGCGCGAGCTGGACGAGATAGAGGCGCCGAGCGACTACCACCGCAAGCAAACGGAAGTCTCCCTCGGCGGCCGCACGTTGGCCTGCTGGGTTTACGAGCCCGGCCCCGAGCCCTGCCCGCGCCACACTTTAATCGCGTCGGGCGACTGGATTGAGCACGCGAGGGCGAAGGGCGGCCGCGGCGCCTGATTCCCGCCGCCCGGAAAAATTGAATCCCGCGCCCCGTTAGTTTATCTTGTCGCCCGCGCCGCGGAAGTGCTCCGCCAGTTCGCGCACTACCCGCCCCGCTAATTAAGTATCGGAGGGCTATGGCTATGGCCGTCAACGAGGAGAAGCTTAACCAACTGCTGGGTAAATTCGTCGCGGACTTCGGCGCCACGTTCCACGCCGGCCTCGTCGTCATAGGCGAGAGCCTGGGGCTGTACAAGGCGCTGGCCGGGGGGCCGGTGACCTCTAAGGAATTGGCCGAGCGCACGGGCACGGACGAGCGCTACGTCCGCGAGTGGCTCAACTCGCAGGCCGCGGGCGAGTACGTCCAGTACGACCCTTCGACGGGCCGCTATTCGCTCTCGGAGGAGCAGGCCTTCGCCCTCGCGGACGAGAAGAGCCCCGCGTACCTGCCGGGCGCGTTCCTGCTCGCGGTCTCCGCGCTCAGGGCCGTGCCGCAGATAACGGAGAGGTTCCGCACCGGCGAGGGCTTCGGCTGGCACGAGCACGACCGCGGCCTGTTCCGCGGCACGGAACTCTTCTTCCGGCCCGGCTACGCCGCCAACCTCACCAGCGCGTGGATACCCGCGCTCGACGGCGTCGAGGAGAAGCTCAGGGCGGGGGCGAGGGTGGCCGACGTTGGCTGCGGGCTCGGGGCCTCCACGATACTCATGGCACAGGCCTACCCCGCTTCGACCTTCGTCGGCTACGACTACCACGACGGCTCCGTAGAGATGGCGCGCCAGAGGGCAGAGGAGGCGGGCGTCTCCGACCGCGTGAAGTTCGAGGTCGCGCGCGCCAAAGACTACCCCGGCGGCGGCTACGACTTCGTGGCCTTCTTCGACTGCCTGCACGACATGGGAGACCCGCAGGGCGCAGCGGCCCACGTGCGCGAGTCGCTCGCGCCCGACGGAACATGGATGATCGTCGAGCCCTTCGCGGGCGACAGGGTCGAAGAGAACCTCAACCCCGTCGGGCGCATTTACTACTCGGCCTCGACGCTGCTCTGCACGCCGGCGTCGAAGTCGCAGGAGGTGGGCCTCGCGCTCGGGGCGCAGGCCGGCGAGGCGCGCCTGCGCGAGGTGGTCACGGGCGGCGGCTTCACGCGCTTCCGCCGGGCCGCCGAGACGCCCTTCAACATCGTCTATGAGGCCAAGCCTTAGCGCCGCCTCCCGCCGGGGTACGCCTTTAACTCAGTGGCTGCTGCCCGGCAGCCACTGAGTTGTTGACGTGCGCTCTACGAGGCCGAAGGGGCATGTAACCATGAAGGAGGATGTCTCGCCGGAAGAGGTTTCGCCCGAGGAGCTTCGGCAATGTCTGGGCGCGATCTCGCGCTACCATGAAGGGGCTTCGGAAGTCAGACTGCCCCCCGGCGAGGTTTACGGCCACACCTCCCCCGGCGGCCGCTACGTTTACATCAACTTCGTCAGACCTTCCGATATTCCGGTCGGGTCAATCTACCGGACGTGGGTCGTCCGGCTCGAAGGAGGCGGCGGGCCCGGCGGCGTCTCGTACTTCCGCTCGCGGCGGGGGGCGGCCGGCGACGACACGCTCCCCCCGGACGATTGATTCCCGCGGGCAGTGCCCCGAGGAGTTCGCGATGGCCTCTTCGTACCTGACGTTCGAACAGTTGCTAGAGCGCGTGGACGAGCCGTACCGCACGGCCTTCCGGCGCCTGCTGGACGCGTGCGGCGAGCTCTTCCGGTCGGCGCGGGGGTCGAGCCACAACCACCAGGCCTGGGCGGGCGGCTACGCCGACCACGTCCGCGAAGTGATGAACACCGCCGTCGTCCTCCACGACGCGCTGGGGCGGCTCCGCCCTCTCCCTTTCTCGCTCTCCGACGCCCTCGTGGTTCTCTTCGTGCACGACCTCGAGAAGCCTTGGGCTTACGAGGAGGTCGGGGGAGCCTGGCGCCGCAGGGAAGGGCTCAAGGAGAACGCGCACGCCTTCCGCATGGGCAAGCTGGCGGAGGTGGGCGTGACGCTGCCGTCGGAGTTGGAGCGCGCCGTCTTCTTCGTCGAGGGCGAGGGGAGCCACTACAGCAACCGCACGCGGGCCATGAGCCCTCTGGCCGCCTTCTGCCACATGTGCGACGTCGCCAGCGCGCGCCTGTGGCACGACCACCCGCTCGAACGAGATGACCCGTGGGCCGGGGCCGCGCGCACGAGCGCCGGGCCTTCACGTTTGAAAGCAGGCGTGGAAGAGGAAGTGTAGGGGCGAGTCGAGCCGGAGTGTGGCGAGGGGGCCGCGCGAGACGCGGGCCGCGTCGAAGATGGCGAACGAGCTCTCGCCGCGCGCGGCGTCGAACACCTGACAGATGACGGCGCCCGCCGTCTCGCCCGTCTCGTCGGGGACGAAGGCCGGCTCGCCGCAGAGGTACTGGTGCGGCGGGGCCTGATAGAGGTCGCGGGGCCGCGCCTCAGACCAGCGCGCGTGCACGAGCTGGTCGAAGAACTTGCGCCCGCCGAGGGCCGCGCGGGAGATTCCTAACATCCAGAAATCATCATAAGGGCGCCCAGCACTTCGCGCGTCAACGGAAGGTAGGTCGGGCGAGAGTGCGTAGTCGAGCGCGCGTCGGCCCTCCACGCGGCCGCGGCCGACATCCACGGTGTACCGGACGGGCCGTCCTGCGGGTACGCGCGTGAACAGGTCGGGGATGTTGTACTGGTCGTAAACGGGGCGGTCTAGCTCCAGGAGGTCAACATGGAGGAGCCCTTCGCGCTCGAAGCAGTTGACGAGGTGGAGGCAGTAGCGCGGCTCGACGGGGAGGGAAGCGACCTGCTCGCCGCTCTCGCGCGAGACGACTAGCAGGTGGCTGCCGCGTTGCGGCTCCCAGCGGAGCGAGCCCATCAGGGAGCGCCCGCCCGCGACGAGCGAGCCCACGCCGAGCAGGTAAGGGCTCAGGTGGAAGACGGCGTAGGAGCGGCTCAGGCCGAAGTCGTGAATCGTGCAGGGGCATTCGAGCGGCAGGCGGCTGCGGAGGCCGAGCGCGCCGTCGGCGTCGAAGCGGTAGAAGTTCATGGTGGCGCCCGCGGCCGAGAAGCCGACGCCGAAGTTGAAAGCCTCGCCGGTCTCGCGGTCAAACTTCGGGTGCGCGGCGAACGGGCTCAGCTCGTTTAAGGCGCCGCCGAAGTCGAACTCGCCGCGGGTCTCCAGCGTCAGCGCGTTAAGCTCGACGGGGAGGCCCTGCTCGCCGAACGCGAGCAGGCGGCCGCCGAAGGGGTAGATGCTTATGTTGACGGGCGACTCCAGGCGGGCGCCGCGCCGCAGCCGGTCGCCCTCGAAGCTCGTGCCGAAGGCGCGGAAGACGGGGCGGCCCGCCCCCTCTTCCGTTACAAGCTTCCTCGTCCTCACGAAGCGGCAGGTGAAGCGCGCGCGGCCGCCCTCGAAGCGCAGCGCGCAGGCCATGCCGTCGCCGTCGAGCCAGTGTCTGTACTTGAAAGCGCCGCGCGAGAAGCGCGCCGGGCCGTTCGCGTAGTATGTGCCGCGCACGAAGTCGGGGACGCGCCCCTCGACGCGAGTCACCTCGTAGGAGCCTTCCGCCGGCACGGCCTCGAAGGCCCTCTCGATGAGCGGCGCGTAGTCTTTCATCGCGCGCCCCCCGACACTTCCTTCACAGGCAGGCCCTCGTCTTCGTCGAGCACGTTCAGCCCGCCGAGCCGCGCGGCGTAGCTCTTCGTCGCGCGCGAGCCGGGCCAATAGACCAGCACCCCGCGCACGCGAACGGCGTCGAGCAGCCCGACGTGGGCGAGGTAGGGCGCGCTGCCGAAGCCCGTCTTCTGATCCACCTGCGCGTAGCGAACCACCTCGCGCCCCGACGCGCTCTCGGCCACGACCTTGACGGTCGCGCCCACGCCGAATCGGTTCGTCCTGCGCCCGCGAAGGCGCACCTTCAGCCAACTGTTCGCTGGCCGGCTCTCGTTGACGAAGAACTGGTTGGGCCAGCGGTCGGCCGGCCACATGCCGCCGAGGCTCGAATAGATGTCCTGGTCGCCGTCGTCGTCGAAGTCCGCGAAGACTATGGCGTGGCCCTTCTGTATCGTGCCGAGGCCCCAGAGCATCGAGACGTTCGTAAGCTCTTCGGCGCAGCGCGCGCCCTCGGCGCGGCCGACGTACAAAAGGTTCGGCAGCACGAACCACCCCTCGGGCGTCCCCGTGCCGAGGTAGAAGTCGTGGCAGCCGTCGTTGTCGAGGTCGCCGTAGGAGGAGCCCATCGTGCCGGCGGCCACGTCGAACAGGCGGTCGCGCGCCGCGAAGCCCCCGCCCGGCCCCTGCACGAGGACAGTGCTGTGGCCCGAGACCAGACCGTGCTCGCCGAAGACGGCCTGCTCGACGCTCGTGCGCGCGTCGGCCACGCCCGCCTGGAAGATGTCGAGACGCCCGTCGTGGTTGAAGTCAACGAAGCACGCGGCGAAGCCGCCCTCGACGCGGCCGTGCCCGCGGCGGGCCTCGAAGAGCGCGCCGCCGAGGTTCATGAGCAGCGCGCTCGCGCCGGGGAAGGGGCTCGATAGGAAGAGGTCTGCGTAGCCGTCCGAGTCGGCGTCGCCGAAGGCCGCGCCGACGAAGAACTGGTCGCGCACAATTGACCCGAGGCCGAACTCCTCTGTGCCGTCGTGGAAGCGCGCGCCCTCGTTTATGAGCAGGCGGGAGCCCGCGCGCGGCTGGGCGAGTATGCCCTTCGAGAGCGGAATCCTCGTCCCCATCGCGGCGAGGAAGACGTCCAGGTCGCCATCGTTGTCAACGTCGCCCCACGCGGTCGCCCACACGGCCGAGCGCTGCCCCGGCCGCACGCCGTCGTTGACGTTCGAGGCGGCCGTCACGTCAACGAAGCGGCGGCCCCCGTCGTTCCTGAACAGCCGCGTGGGCTCGCCGAACGAGTGCGCCACGAGCAGGTCAACCCAGCCGTCGTTGTCGTAGTCGGCCGCAGTGACGAAGAGCGACTGGCGCACGCCGACGAGGCCGAACTCCTCCGTGCGGTCTTCAAAGCGCGCGCCCGCCGCGCCCGACTTGTAGAGCCTGAGCTGGTCGTAGCTCCCGCCCGCGACGATGTCGAGGCGGCCGTCGCCGTCGAAATCCTCTACGGCCACGCCGCGGCCGGCGTTGAAGGTGTCGAGCCCCGCCTCGCTCGCGCGATCCGCGAGCGAAAGGCCCGCGAACTCGGCCGCGCGCTCCCGCGCCTTCCGGCCGTAGAAGGTCTCGACGAAGTCGCCCGCGAGGCGGTGTCGCTCGGGGACTTCGCCGGGGTAGCCGCCCGCCGTCATCAGGTTGAAGTTCAGGAGCCAGCGGTAGAGGCGGTCTTCGCCGTCGTGCTCGTCGAGGAGTTTTCGGAAGAGTGCGGCGGCCCTCCGCGCGGCCGCGGGGCGCCCGTGAAAACGCGTGAGCGGCAGCGCGCACGCTGCGCCTTCCCCGGCGTCGCCGTGCGCTTCGTGCGGGCGCGGGGCGCCGGGGGAAGATACAAGCGCGGCGAGACAGTTCTCCGCCTCGGCCAGCCGCATGTAGGACATCGCCAGCCAGAAGAGTCGCTCTTCCGATTCGCCCCGCGCTGCAATGTCGCGCTCGATGTGGCCGACGGCCCGCGAGAAGTCGCCGCGGTGGTACGCGAGGCGGCCAAGACCTAATTCGTCGAGGGCGGCTTCGTCAACGCCGTCGAAGCCGTAGAAGCCCGACTCGTCGCGGCGCATCGCGCCGAGCGTCTCGAACCAGTAGTCGAGGTGCTGGTAAAGGTTTCGGTTCTCCCGGTAGCTCGCGTGGCGCAGGTAGCCGAGCGCGGCGCGCGTGAAGCCGCCGTAGGCCGCGTAGAGCCACGCCGCGCAGCCGGCGAGGGCGGCGAGCAGAATCAGGCAGGCTCCCTTCGGCCGGGTGATTCGCATCGGCGCTTCGATTCCTCACGCCCTGCTCGCCGCCAACCTTTCGGCGGCCGCGGCGCGGAAGCGCGCGAAGGCCGAAGCGTCGAAGGGCCAGGGGTAAAGCTCTTCGCAGTTCATGTGGCGTGCGTGGCGCGCGCGCATCTCCTCGGGGTCGAAGCGGAAGTCTTCGAGGTTGATTGACTCGACGAGCGCGCGGTTGCCGGCGGCACGCTCGTCCCCGCAGACGACGGCGTGCGCGTGCGCGACGACGAAGCGCGCCCACTCAAGGAGATTCGCGAGCTGCTCGTCCAAAACGGCGCGGGCCTCGTCGGCCGTGACGCCCACGCGGTAGAAGCAGGCTTCGGCAGCGCGCAGCGCTCCCGACTCCGTGAAGTCGCTGAAGACCGGCTCGGCCGCGCGCCGCGCGTTCCTCTTCTTCCACTGGTAGAAGTCACTCAGGAAGGATTGCAGACGGCGGTTGACGGGGCCGAGGCGCGAGAAGCGGCGGAGGTATGAGACGGCGAAGAGGCGGTCTGTGAAGAGGTCGTTGATGAAGGGGAAGACGTAGAAGGCGAAATAGACCGAAAGCTCCCAGGTGTACTTGAGCGTCATCGCCTCCTGGTCGCCGAGCACGTCGTAGCTCGTGCCGTAGCTCGGCACGTAAGCCTCGTAGAGCGCCTTCATCAACTGCTCATAGACGGCCGTCTTGGACGAGAGCTCGGCGTCGTCGTCGGTCAGCACGGCGTCCGTGATGAGCGTGTTGTAGAGCGCGATTAGGTCGCCGCCGGGGCTGTAGAGCGGGTCTGTGAAGCGGCCGGCCTCGCCCGCGAGCGCCCACCGCGACGCGCTTATCGTTCGCTCGCAGTCGTAGGAAAAATCCTTGAGCGAGCCGCGCGACACAACCTTTCGGCGCGGCAGGTCGCGCGCGAAGAGCGGGAACTCGCGGCATGCCCACTCGACGAGCTTCTCGGTCGTATCTACGCGCTCGCGCGGGAAGGTTCGGTTGTCATAGACGAGGCCGAGGCTCGTGCGGCCCTGCAGCGGGATGACCCAGAACCAGAAGCCCTCGCCGCAGAAGTGGTTCGTCGCCAGCCACACTGGGAAGTGGCCCGTCGAGCGTCGCGCGGGGTTGAGCCTGACCTGCCGGGGCGAGCTGTCCGTCAGCTTCTCGACGTTCACGAGCCCCTCGACCCAGAAGAAGGCCGAGCCGTGGCGGATCACGTTCTCGCGCTCGAGGCCGAGCCGGCGCGCGAGGAACTTGCCGCGCCCCGAAGTGTCAACGACCCACCCGGCCGTCGCCGAAACTTCCTCGCCTTTGTGCCTGAACCGGAGCGCGTGCGGCCCGTCGTCAGAGAGCGTCACGTCGAGGTCTGCGGCCGGCGCGCGGAAGTCGAAGTTCTCGCGGGCGAGGTTGAGGCGGAGCATCTCCGCCTCAAGCTTGTTGCGGTCTAGCTGGTAGGTGGCGATGTTCGAGGGCGTGCGTATGTAGGACTGAGAGTAGTCCTCGTAGCGGTCGCCCGCGCGCCCTCCGGCCTTCCAGAAGAAGCGCAGGTTGTATTTGACGAAGTGCTCGCGCAGCAGGTGCTCTTCGAGGTCGAGCACCTTCGAGAAGTAGTAGGCGCTCATCTGGACTGTGGCCTCGCCGACCTTCTGGCGCGCGGGCGGAACTTCCGACCGCCGCTCGACGAGCAGGACTCGCTTGTCGGAGCAGAGCAGGAGCTGGCGCGCGAGCGCGAGGCCCGCGAGGCCGGCGCCGATGATCGCCACGTCGTAGTGTTCGGTGGTCTTCGTCATCACTTCCCGGCCGCGTTCAAGTCCCGCTCAAGCGCCTCACGCGTGACGGGGCCGCGGTAGATTTTCACGACGCGCTGCGAAGAG
>DASPKR010000568.1:0-5915 GCA_035627975.1 Pyrinomonadaceae bacterium
CTCGAGATCGGCTGCGGGCTCGGCACCGACGGGGCGGGCCTCGCACGCGCCGGGGCAATCTACACGGGCGTTGACCTGACGGAGGCGGCCGTCTCGCTCGCCCGCCGCCGCTTCGAGCTGGAAGGCTTGCCCGGCGAGTTCAGCGTGGCCGACGCCGAGGCTTTGGACTTCCCCGACGAGAGCTTCGACCTCGTCTATTCGCACGGCGTCCTGCACCACACGCCGGACGCGGCGGCCGCCGTGCGCGAGATTCAGCGCGTGCTCCGGCCGGGCGGGCGCGCAGTCGTCATGCTCTACCACCGCGACTCTTACAACTACCGCGTCAACATCGGCTTGTTGCGCCGCCACGGCGCGCGGCTCCTGAAAACAGAGGCGGGGTTGAAGCTCGCGCACGCGCTGACGGGCGAGCCCGTCGAGAGCCTCCGCGAGCACGCCGCGCGACTGAGGCAGGACGCCGCCGGCTACCTGAGCGCGGGCGAGTTCCTGAGCCGCAACACAGACGGGGCCGGCAACCCTTTGACGCGCGTCTATTCGCGGCGCGAGGCGCGCGAGCTCTTCAAAGACTTCGCGAGGGTCGAGTTCGCCGTGCACTTCCTTAACAAGCGCTGGCTCCCCGTCCTCGGGCGCGTGCTGCCGCGCCCCGTGGAGAAGCGGCTCGCCTCGCGCTGGGGCTGGCACCTCTGGATTTACGCGACGAAAGACTGACTGCTGCACTTATGCGAAACATTCTTTTGACGGGCGGGGCGGGCTTCATCGGCTCGCACCTTGTCGGGCGGCTGCTCTCGGAGGGCGGCTGGCGCGTCCACGTCGTTGACGACTTCAACGACTTCTACGACCCTGCGGTCAAGCGCCGCAACGTCGCGCCCTACGAGGGGCGAGAAGACTTCCTGCTCCACGAGGCCGACATACGCGACCGCGACGCTCTCGCGCGCGTCGCGTCGGGGGCGCGCTTCGACTGCGTCGTCCACCTCGCCGCGCGCGCGGGCGTCCGGCCCTCGCTCACGGAGCCCCTGCTCTACGCCGAGACGAACATCACGGGGACGCTCAACCTTCTGGAGCTAGCGCGCTCTCAGGGCGTGCGGCAGTTCGTCTTCGGCTCGTCCTCGTCGGTTTACGGCGAGAACGAGAAGGTGCCGTTCGCCGAGGACGATCCCATTTTTAAGCCCATCTCGCCCTACGCCGCGACGAAGGCGGCGGGCGAGCTTTTGTGCCACACCTACTCGCACCTGTTCGGCCTGCGCTGCGTCTGCCTTCGCTTCTTCACCGTTTACGGCGCGCGCCAGCGCCCCGACTTAGCCATACACAAGTTCGCGCGCCTGATAAGCAGAGGCGCGCCGATACCCGTCTTCGGCGACGGCACGACGCGCCGCGACTACACGTACATTGACGACATCATCGCGGGCGTGCGCGCCGCGATGGATTACGAGGCGAGCGACTACGAGGTGATAAACCTCGGCGAGTCGCGCACGGTCGAACTGCGCGAGCTCATCAGCCTGCTCGAAAAGGAGCTCGGTCGCGGCGCGAAGATTGACCGCCAGCCGCTACAGCCCGGCGACGTGCCGCAGACCTTCGCAGACATCTCGAAGGCCCGCCGCCTGCTCGGCTACGACCCGAAGACCCCCATCGAGGAGGGCATACGCCGCTTCGTCGAGTGGTTCCGGGAGTCACAGAGTTAGAGGGTTCGCGCGATGAAGATTTACGACGAAGAGGAGACCGTCATAAGCCGCGAGGAGGAGACCGTGGCCGCGCGCCGCGCCGACGGCTCGGGCGCGGCAGGGCCGGAGATTTCGCTCTTCCTCCCGGTGCTCAACGAGGAGCCGAACCTGCGGCCGCTGCACGCCAAGATTGACGAGGCGCTCGCGGCGCTCGGGCGCACGGCCGAGGTGATTTACGTGGACGACGGCTCTTCGGACGGGAGCCTCGGAGTCCTGCGCGATCTTGCCGCGCGCGACCCGCGCGTGCGCGTGGTCGCGCTCAGGCGCAACTACGGGCAGACGGCAGCGATGGCCGCCGGCATTGACGCCGCGCGCGGCCAGGTCTTGATACCGATGGACGCCGACCTCCAGAACGACCCGGCCGACATAAACCGTCTGCTCGAAAAGCTGGACGAGGGCTTCGACGTGGTCTCGGGCTGGCGCAAGGAGCGGCAGGACAAGATGGTCTCGCGCAAAATCCCCTCGATGATAGCGAACAAGATCATCTCCTTCATCGGCGGCGTAAAGCTCCACGACTACGGCTGCTCGCTGAAAGCCTACCGCCGCGAGTTTTTAAAAGAGGTTAAGCTCTACGGCGAGATGCACCGCTTCATACCCATCTACGCCTCCTGGGTCGGCGCGCGCGTCACGGAGATACCCGTGCGCCACCACCCTCGCACGATGGGCAAGTCGAAGTACGGGCTGTCGCGCACCTTCAAGGTCATGCTCGACCTGATGACGATCAAGTTCATGGCCTCCTACCACACCAAGCCCATCTACGTCTTCGGGCTCTTCGGCTTCTCCTCGTTCATCATCTCGGTCGTGGCCTTCGTCTGGGCCATACTGCGCAAGCTCGGCGGCGAGTCCTTCATCCGCAACCCGCTCTTCACCATCGCGATTGTGATGTTCGCCGTCGGCGTGCAGTTCATACTGATGGGCCTTCTGGCCGAGATGCTCGTGCGAACCTACCACGAGTCGCAGGCCAAGACCGTCTATATCGTGCGCGAGCGCATAGGCTTCGTCGAGTAGCTCCCGCCGCCCCGGGCCGGCGGGAGTGCGGTGCGGGCGCCGCGTGTTGTATCTTGGCCGCGTGACGGAAGCGCAGGAGTTCGAGCGCGTTTACGACGCGGCGCGTGCGTGGGCGGCCGAGCGCGACTACGCCGGCCACGACCCCTTCGACGCCCTCAACAGCCGCCTCTTCCGAGCCACGCCTCTGCGTCGCTCGCGCCTCGCGCGCCTAGCCTGGACGCAGGCGTTCAAGCGCTCCCCCGTGAATCTGCGGCGCCTCGCGCTCGTCCCCGAGGAGCGAAACGCGAAGGGGACTGCGCTGTTCGCGCTCGCAGCGCTCTCGCGCCTCCGCGCGACCGGGCGGGAGGAGCACGCGATTGACGCGCGCACCCTCCTCGACTCGCTCGTCGCCTCGCGCGTCGAGACCGCGGGCGGCGGCGCCGCGTGGGGCTACAACTTCGACTGGCAGGGCCGCGCCTTCTACGCGCCGCGGGGGACGCCCACGGTCGTGCCTACGGCCTTCGCCGTGCGCGCCCTGGCCGAAGCCTCGCGTGCTTTCGGGCCGGGCGGCGCGGCTTACCTCGACGCGGCGCGCCGCGCGTGCGACTTCATCCTGAAAGACCTGAACCGCTCCGACGAGACCGCCGAAGATGTCTGCTTCAGCTACACGTCGCTCGACAGCACGCGCGTCTTCAACGCCTCTCTGCTCGCGGGCGAGGCGCTCGCCACCGTCGGCGCCCGGACGAACGAAGCAGAGTTGACCGCCGCGGCGCTGCGCGCCTCGCGCTACGTCGCCCGCAGACAGCGCGCGGACGGCTCATGGGCCTACGGCGCCGACTCTTACCAGTCGTGGTCTGACAACTTCCACACGGCCTTCGTCCTGACCTCGCTCGCGCGCATAGTCGAAACCGTAGCGGCCGACAACGGCGACGCGCGCGAAGAAATCCTCGGCGCGCTCGGGCGCGGCTACGCGTTCTGGCGCGACTCCTTCTTTCTTGCGGACGGTTGGCCGAAATACTACCATCGCTCGGCGCACCCGGCCGACACGCACTCGGCAGGCGCCGCAATCGTCGCCTGCGCCGAACTGAGACAGTTAGAGCCCGACGCGACGGGACTGGCCGCGCGCGTCGCGTCCTGGGCCGTCCGGGAGCTTTACGACCGGCGCGGCTTCTTCCGCTACCAGCGACGCCGACTGCTCACGGTGCGCACGCCCTACATGCGCTGGTCGCAGGCGTGGATGACATACGCGCTGGCGAGGTTTTTGGAAGCGGTCGGCGGTCAGCGGTCAGCCATCAGCAAAGACGAAAAGCTGATTGCCGACGGCTGAAAGCTGGTTGCTAACCCATGCGCATCTGGATTGACCTTGCGAACTCGCCGCACGTGCCGTTCTTCCGCGCGCTCGCGCGCGAGTTCCGTGCGCGGGGCCACGAGGTAGAGGCGACGGCCCGCCGCTTCGCACAGACCGTGGAGCTTGCGGAGGCGGCCGGCTTCCGGGCCTCAGTCGTCGGCGGCCACGGGGGCGGGAGGCTCTCGGGCAAGGCAGGCAACATAGCGGGGCGCGCGTTGGCTCTGGCGCGCTGGGCTCGCGGGCGCGGGCTCGACCTCGCCGTGAGCCACAACTCTTATTCGCAGGTTCTCGCCGCGCGCCTTTTGTCGTTGCGCGCGGTGACGCTGATGGACTACGAGCATCAGCCCGCGAACCACCTCGCGTTCCGGCTCGCCTCGCGCGTCGTGGTGCCGGGGGCTTTCCCAGACGAGGCGCTCCGCCGCTTCGGCGCGTGGCCCGAGAAGGTGAGGCGCTACCGAGGCATCAAGGAGGACGTTTACCTCGCCGACTTCACGCCCGACCCCGGCTTCGCCGCGCTGCTGCGCGAGCGCTTCGGCTTCGAGCACGACCGTCACGCGCTCGTCGTCGTAAGGCCCCCGGCGAGCGAGGCCCTTTACCACCGCTTCGAGAACGAGCTGTTCGACGAAGTGCTGGCGCGGCTCGTCGCGCAGGAGGGCGTGAAGGTCGTCGTGCTCGCGCGCTCCGGGGAGCAGCGCGAGGCTCTGCGTGCGCGCCACGCCTCGCCCGACCTCTTCGCGCCGCGAGAGGCTCTGGACGGGGCGAATCTCGTAGCCGCGGCCGACCTGGTCGTGAGCGCGGGCGGGACGATGAACCGCGAGGCCGCCGCGCTCGGCACGCCGGCCGTGAGCGCATACGCGGGCCGGTGGGCCGCCGTTGACGAGCAGCTCGTGCGCGAGGGCCGCCTGCGCCGCGTGGCGACGCGCGAAGACGCGGAAAGCCTCCGCGTCGTCAAGAAGCCGCCGCCCCCGCCCCGACGCGGCGCGGGCGTGCGCGAAGAGGTCGCGGAGATGATATTGTCGTAAGTAATGCGAAGGCACTGACTGCTGACAGCTTCTTTCTTGTGAGGGCGGAGCGTTCACAAAAGGCGCGTGTGAGGGCGAGCGAGGTGCGGGCGGCGGCGCGCGCGCCGCGCTGGGCCGTGCCGGCCGTCAAGGCCGCACTCGTCGCGGCGGACGCGTGCGTCGCGGTCGCGGCCTTCGTCGCGGCCTACGCGCTGCGCGAGGGCGGCGGCGTCCTCGTCAGCTTCAGCCTCGGCGAGGGCTTCGTCTGGGAGCCGCGCTTCGAGCCCTACGGCGCGCTGCTCTGGTTCGTCGTCGCGGCGCGGCTGCTCACGCTCGCCTACTACGACCTCTACAGGCTGCGCGGCGAGTTCTCCTACTTGGACGACGCCGTGCGCGTCTTCAAGGCGACGGCCACGGCCTCTCTACTCATCGTCGCGTGGGCGTTCCTCTACCGCGGCGGCTACGAGTTTCGGGCCTTCTCCTACGCGCGCGGCGTCTTCGTCTATGACTTCGCGCTCGCGCTCGCCTCATACGGCGCGCTCCGCCTCGCCGTGCGCGGCGTGCAGAGCGCGGTGCGCCGGCGCGAGGTGAATTTGATTCCGACGCTCGTCGTCGGGCGCGGCCACGAGGCGGCGCTCTACATCCGCGAGACGCGCGAGCGGAGGGAGGTGGGCTACAGGGTCATCGGCGTCGTCGAGACCGAGACGAGCGCGGCCGAGGCGCCGGCCGAGTTCGAGGGCGTGCCCGTCGTCGCCGACCTCGACGGCCTGCACGACGCCATCCGCGAGACGGGCGCCAACGAGGTCGTCATCACCGACACGTCCGTGCCGGGCGAGCTTCTGTTCGACGTGACGCTGCGCGTCG
>DASPKR010000569.1:0-3154 GCA_035627975.1 Pyrinomonadaceae bacterium
CCTCAAAGTCATACAGGATCAGATAGCCAACCACACGAGCCCTTACCACCCTTGGGCGACCGACCGCCCGACGCCGACCTGGTTCTACGGCACGGTGGAGAGCCACCTCTCGAACAACTGGCAGAAGTGGACGGCGATGGATCCGAGCGCCACGGAGGAGACGAAGCGGCGCAACCTCGAAGGCTGGTTCATAGACATATTGCCCGACCTCAATCAGGACGACGAGGAGGTTCGCCGCTACCTCATACAGAACACGCTCTGGTGGCTCGGCATGGTCGGCTTCGACGCGATAAGGATGGACACTCTGCCGCACGTCCCCCGCCACTTCTGGCGCGACTGGTCGGCGGCGATAAAGCGTGAGTACCCGCAGGTGAACGTCCTCGGCGAGCTGTTCGACGGCGACCCGGCGCTTCTCGCCTACTTCCAGCGCGGGCGAGCGGGCCACGACGGCATAGACACCGGCATCGACACGCTCTACGACTTCGCGCTCTTCTACGCCGTGCGCGACTCGTTCGCGAAGGGGCAGTCCGTCCGCAAGCTCGCGCAGGTGCTCGCGCACGACTGGCTCTACCCGAACCCGGGCGTGCTCGTCCCGTTCCTCGGCGTCCACGACATGGAGCGCTTCATGAACGAGAAGGGCGCGACCACTCAGGGCCTTAAGCTCGCGCAGACCTTCATCATGACGACGCGCGGCACGCCGCTGCTCTACTACGGCGACGAGCTGGCGATGCCCGGCGCGGGCGACCCCGACAACCGCCGTGACTTTCCGGGCGGCTTCCCAGGCGACGCGCGCAACGCCTTCAGGAAGGAGGGCCGCACTGCCGCCGAGAACGACGTCTTCAACCACCTCCGCACGCTCGCGGGAGTGCGCGCGGCCTCCCCGGCGCTGCGCCGCGGCGCCCTGCTGCATCTCCACGACGGCGAGCAACAGACCGTCTTTGCGCGCGTGCACGAGGGCGAGCGCGTCCTCATCGCTTTCAACAACGACACACAGCCGGCGACCTTCGACTTCGACGTGCGGCCCGCGGGCCTTGCCGACGGTGTGGGCGTCAACAACCTGCTCGACGCCGACGTGAACGGGCGCGTGGCCGGCGGGCGCCTGAGGCTGACGCTCCC
The DNA here is from genome assembly GCA_035627975.1 of Pyrinomonadaceae bacterium. Taxonomy (GTDB): domain Bacteria; phylum Acidobacteriota; class Blastocatellia; order Pyrinomonadales; family Pyrinomonadaceae; genus QHXN01. Next base: position 1,117 of record DASPKR010000569.1, read on the forward strand.
CGCGCGCACGTCGGCCGTGCTGACTGAGTTCCGCGAGGTGCGCGGGCGGGACTGAAGCAGATGACGCTGAAGAGTAAATCACTCTCGGAGCAGACGGCCGTCGTCACGGGCGGAGGCACGGGCATCGGCCGCGCCTTCGCCGCGGCGCTCGCGCGCGAGGGGGTGCTGGTGGTTATCGCCTCACGGCGCGAGGAAGTGCTGCACAAGGCGGCCGAAGAGATGAACGCGGAGGCCGGCGCGCGACGCATCTTCCCCTACGCCTTCGACGTCCGCGACCGCGCTCAGTGCGAGGCGCTCGTCGCGCACGTCAACAGTGAGCTGGGCTCGCTCGACGTGCTCGTAAACAACTCGGGGCTCGCTGTCCCCGAGACCGTGACGGAGATAACCGGCGAGGGCTGGGACAAGGTTCTTGAGACGAACCTGAAGGGCGCGATGTGGCTCGTGCGCGCGGCACTCCCTTTGATGACGGCCGCGGGCTTCGGCGACATCGTCAACGTCTCGTCGCAGGCCGGCAAGCACGGCTACGCCGACGTGCCGTCCTACTGCGCGTCGAAGTGGGCCCTGCTCGGCTTCGCCGAGTCTGTGCGCGACCACGTGCGCAAGGAGGGGGCGAACGTCCGCGTCTTCAACTTCTGCCCCGGCCTCGTTGACGTGGAGAACGTGGCGCCGGGCCAAAGCCCGCGCCCCGGCTTCGTGCACGTCTCGAACATGGCGAAGACGTTGATGTACGCGCTCTCGCTCGACCGCGAAGTGGTGCTCGAAGACATAAACATCTACGCGAGGTAGCTGTCAGCTTTCCCGAGAGGAGCGAAGAACGATGCGTGAGAAACCGCGCCTGAGCTTCTGGCAAATCTGGAACATGAGTTTCGGGTTCATGGGCATACAGTTCGGCTGGGGCTTGCAGCTTGCTAACATGAGCGGCATCTACACATACCTCGGCGCGAAGCCCGAGGAGGTGCCGATACTCTGGCTCGCCGGGCCCGTGACGGGCCTGCTCGTGCAGCCCGTCGTAGGCTCGATGAGCGACCGCACGTGGAACCGGCTGGGGCGCCGCCGCCCCTACTTCCTCATCGGCGCCATACTCGCCAGCATCGCCCTCTTCTTCATGCCGGACTCGCCGCTGCTCTGGATCGCGGCGGGGCTTTTGTGGATTCTCGACGCCTCGATTAACGTCTCGATGGAGCCGTTCCGCGCCTTCGTCGCCGACAAGCTCAACACCGACCAGCGCACGGCCGGCTTCGTCATGCAGAGCTTCTTCATCGGCATCGGCCAGACGCTCGCGAACTTCCTGCCCTACCTCTTCCGCCGGATGGGCATGGACGAGCCGACCGCCGGCGCGGCCGACGCGGCGGTGCGCACCATCCCCGCGAGCGTCAATTACGCCTTCAAGATCGGCGCCGTCGCCTTCCTGCTCTGCGTGCTCTGGACTGTGATTACGTCGAAGGAGTACCCGCCCGAGGACATGGAAGAGTTCGAGCGCAAGCGGCGCGAGCACCGGGGCTTGGGCGCGACCGTCGCGGCGCTCTTCCGCGAGATCGCGAGCGCGATGCGCGAGATGCCGACGACGATGAAGCAGCTCGCCGTCGTCCAGTTCTTCACGTGGCTCGGCCTGTTCTGCATGTGGATGTTCTTCGGGCTGATGACCTCCTACCACGTCTTCGGCGCGAGGAGCGAGCGCGACCCGCTCTTCACCGACGGGCAGGCGTGGGGCGGCATCGGCTTCATGATCTACTCGATCGTCTGCTTCGCCATCGCCTTCCTACTGCCGCCGCTCGCGCGCGCCACCTCGCGCAAGACGGTGCACGCCGCCTCGCTCGTGTGCGGCGCCGCCGGGCTCCTGTCGGTCTATTTCATACAGGACAAAAACATCCTGCTGCTGACGATGGTGGGCGTCGGCATCGCGTGGGCCTCGATACTCTCGATGCCGTACGCGATACTCTCGGGCGCGCTCCCGCCGACGCGGATGGGCGTTTACATGGGCGTCTTCAACTTCTTCATCGTCATCCCCGAGATAATTGCCTCGTTCACCTTTGGCCCG
>DASPKR010000570.1:0-6263 GCA_035627975.1 Pyrinomonadaceae bacterium
CGGGCAGGTTCCGTTCCGCACCACCCACGGCCTCGACGTGCTTCCCGTCGAGGGCCAGGTCTATTACAAGCGCCCGGTGGAGAACCCTTCGGCCAAGGTGCGAGAGTATTACGAGCAGCTCTACGCTTCGTTCAAAGACCCGGACGCGCCCTCGACCGCGCAGCTCGCGCTCTACGAGACGCTCCCGTTCCCCACAGCCACCAAGACGCGCGTTGACCTCGGCGCCGACACCATTGACGGCTCGCTCTGGGTGGCGCTGATGGTGAGGGCGAACGACAAGCCCTACGCCGACACTGTCGCGCAGGCGCGGCGCGAGATAGCTGGGAAGACTATTAGCCTCGGCGTCGTGCCTTACACGGAAGTGGACGAGACGGAGCTTGTGCCGGGCGGCGGCCGGCGGCAGCGCGCCGACACAGCGCTCCTCCAGTACCAACTCCCGAAGCTCCCGCCGGGCGGCTCGCTCCCGCGCGAAGGAGGCGAGCGCGTCGCTCAGTACCGCGTGCTCTCGGCCTCCTCAGAGGGCGACGTGCTCGCCGCGCCCGGCGTCGTGCAGATAACTCTGCCTTCGGAGGCGTCGGAGCTCGAGCTCTGGAACAACCTCGACCCGCTCGAAGCCGGCTCCGACAAGTTCCCGCCCACGCTCGAAGACACCGAGCAGAACGAGCGCGTCATAACGTGGCTTCGCGTTACCTCAACCGGCGCGGCCTCGGCGAAGCTAGTCTGGGTCGGCATCAACGCCGCATCGGTCGAGCAGCGGGCGCGAATCTCGGGAGAGCTTCTGCCGCTGGGCACGGGCGAGCCCGACCAGCAGGCTTTCCTGTCGAAGCCGCCCGTCATCGCAGGCTCAGTCCGCGTCGTCGTCAACAACGACCAGAAGCGGCCGTGGAAGGCCGTGGAAGACCTTTACACGGCAGGCCCCGAAGTGCCGGGCCGCGACGAGCGCCAGCCGCCCGGTCAGGCGAGCACGCGCAAGGCTCCGACCGACGTGTTTCTCGTCAACCACGAGTCGGGCGCAATCCGCTTCGGCGACGGCGCGCACGGCCGGCGGCCCCCCTTCGGCGCGACCATCCGTGCGGATTACGACTACGGCGTAGGGCGGCAGGGGAACGTCGGAGTTGACTCGATCAGCAGCGCGCCGTCGCTCCCGGCGGGCCTGAAGGTCAGCAACCCCGTGCCTACATGGGGCGGCGCAGACGCCGAGACAGCCAAAGACGGCGAGCGGCAGATAACCCGCTACCTCCAGCACAGAGACCGCATGGTGAACGCGCAGGACTTTGAGACCATCACGCTGCGCACGCCCGGCGTCGTGGTCGGGCGCGTCGAGGTGCTGCCGGCCTTCAACCCCTCGCTCGCGCCTAACAAGGGCGGCGACGCGCCCGGCGCCGTCACGCTGCTCGTCATCCCGAAGTACGACCCGGCGCACCCCGACACGCCCGAGCCCGACCGCCACTTCATGGACGCCGTCTGCGCTCACGTTGACGCGCGCCGCCTCGTCACCACCGAGATTTTCCTGCGCGGCCCCGTTTACAAAGTCATCTGGATTTCAGTCGGCATCGAGACGGTGCCGGGCGCGTCAGTCGGCGAGGTGCGCGAGGCCGTAAAGCGCGAGATAGCGAAGTTCCTTTCGCCGCTCCCGCCCGAGGGCGGCGACGCGCTCGACGAGCAGGTGCTCCTGAGCACCTCGCCGCAGTACCAGCGCATGCTGAAGGGCTGGCCGCTGGGCAAGCCCGTTGCGCCGCTCGAACTCCTGGCCGTCGCGAGCCGCGTCCCCGGCGTGCTCCAGGTCAACAAGGTCTATGTGGCTGACGAGGCCATGCACGCGGCGCGGCGGAGCGAGACTCCCGACTCGCCCTCTTGCGACGACCTGCCAGTTCTGATGACGGGATTGGAGCTTCCGCGCGTGGGCGCGCTGAGCGTCGCCGTCGGCGAGGCGCTGCCGATAAGCCAGCTCCGCGGCGACGAAGACCTGCCCACCGTCAAGGACGGCGAGCAGCCTCCGGCCGGCGCTCCGCCGCAGGTCGTCCCCGTCCCCGTCGTCCCGCTCGAATGTTGATTAGCAGTCAGCTATTGCTGACCGCTGATAGTTGACAGCTTCAACTTTATGGACGTAAACGGCACACGCTTTCAGCTCCTGCTAGGCCGCGACGACTGGCGGTACTGCCTCGACTGGCAGATGCGCCCGCTCGGGCAGGGCTGGAAGCCGCGCGAGTCGGGCGGGCTCGCTGGGAAGGAGACGGGGCTTGATTGGGACGAGAAGCGCTCCGAGCTAACGCTTCACCAGAGGCTCGCGCAGTTCCGTGCCGCCCCGTCGGACGCGGCGCCGACGCTCAAGGCGCGCCGCGGCGCCGCGCGCGACCGCTACGGCAACTGGTACTGGATAAGCGTGTCGCGCGTTGAAATCCTGACCTCTTCGAGCGGCAGGGGCCGCGCAGCGCACTTCTGGTCGTGCGGCGACGCGCAGAAGTGCGAGCCGGAATGGCCGGCGGCCGGCGGCGGCTTCCTGCCTTGCGGCGCAGAGCCGCCCGCGGCGCCCGCGGAGTTGTCCGGCCTTGCCGTGACGGACGACCACTACCTAGTCGTCGGCACGCTCAGGCCGGCCGGGTTGCTCGTATTCGACCTCCACGCGGGCGGCGCGCCGCGCCGAATGTTCTGACCCGATGAGGTTGCGTTCGCGCCATTCGACATGGCGGCCGCGCCGGGCGGCGGCGCCTTCGTCCTCGACCGCGCCAACTCACGATACTGGTTGCTCGACCGCTTCTTCAACGTCGTGGCGGCAGCGCCGTCGAGCCCGCCCGCCGCGGCGCAGGAGCGCGAAGAGTTTTTCGCCCCTGAGGACGGGAGCGAGCAGGCGCACGGAGAAGTCTGCCGTTCGGAAGGCGTGCAGCTCACGGCCGAGGCCGCGATGCCCCTCGACGTTACCGACCCCATCGCAATCGAAACGCTGCCCGGCGGCGACGTGCTCATACTCGACGGCAACCCCGACGAGCCCGCGCCGCCCGTCCTGCGCTTCTCGCGAATCCACCGCTTCCGCGAAGGCCGTCGCGTCGGCCAGTTCGTCACGACCGAAGCCGTGCTCGCGCGCATAGAGGAGGACGGCGAGCCTTTCAAACTGCTCGCGCACGACTTCGCCTTCGCGGCCGCGAAGGACGAGCGCAAGCGAGGGCTGCTCGGGCGCCTCTACGTCGCGGATCGCGGCGGCAACCAGACTTACGTTTTCGAGCTACGCGAGGGCGAGGGCGGGCAGTTGACGTTGGGAGCGCTGCCGGACTACCTGCCGATGCGGCTGTTTGGCGGGAAGGCAGTCGTCGCGGCGGGCGGCAAAGCCTTCTACGACTTCGGCGACCGCTGGATACCGCTGGTGAAACAGCCGCGCCCGCGCTTCACTCCCGAGGCCGTCATCTTCACGCCGCTCAACGACGCCGGGCTCGGCACCGAAGAGTTGCTCGCGCGGGGCCTGCGCAACGCATTCGACGGCCGCGAGCCCGACTGCACATGGCACAGGCTCTTCATAGACGCCTGCATCCCGCCCGGCACCGAAGTGCAGGTCTGGAGCCGCGCCGCCAACGAGCAGCGCGAGCTTGCGCTCGCTGCGTGGATGCCGGAGCCGCGGCTCTACCTCCGCGCGAAAGGCTCGGAGCTGCCCGCAGCGCCCGCGCCGCCCGCGGCCGACGGCGCAGGCACGTGGGAGCTCCTCTTCCAGAACGCGCGCGGGCGCTACCTTCAACTTCAGTTGAGGCTCGTAGGCAACGGCCGTTCTAGCCCGCGCCTTCACGCGCTGCGAGCGTACTACCCGCGCTTCTCGTACCTTACGAACTACCTGCCGGCCGTCTATCGCGAAGACTCGGGCTCGGCCTCGTTCCTCGACCGCTTCCTCTCGAACGTCGAGGGCTTCTTCACGACGATTGAGGACAAGGTCGCCGCGGCGCAAGCCCTTCTCGACCCTCGAACGGCGCCGGCCGAGGCGCTCGACTGGCTCGCCGCCTGGTTCGGCGTCGCGCTCGACCCCGCGTGGGGCACGGCGAAGCGCCGCCTCTTCATCAGGCACGCCGCAGAGTTCTTCGAGCTTCGCGGGACGGTGCGCGGGATAGAGACGGCGCTCAGGCTCGTGCTCGAAGACTGCGTTGACGAGTCGGTGTTCGAGGAGGAAGACCCCGAGCGGCGCCGCCCGAGCGGCATCCGTCTCGTCGAGAGGTTCCGCACGCGCCGCACGCCTGCGGTCGTCCTCGGCGACCCCACGGACTTCCAGGGCACGCCCGCGGGACTGCGCACGACGCGCTGGCTCGCGGCACAGCAGCCAGCCGCCCCGGCCGCTAGCGCGCAGCCCGGCGCCTTCGAGGGCGAGACGGCCGGTTGCCGCTGCGCCGGTAAGAAGAAGGCGAAGGGCGAGACGGCCGCGGCCGCGGCGCTCGACGCGGAGGGCGAGCGCGCAGTCGCCGAAGAGCGCGCCGGCTGGCAACGGTTTCTCGCCACGCGCTACGTGAACTTCGAAGCAATGAACTCCGCATACGCGCAGAGCCAGGTTCCGCCCGTCACCTCCTTCGCGGACGTTCGCCTCCCGGCGGACGCCCCGCCCTCGGGAGCCCCGCGCACCGACTGGCAGCAGTGGCTGGCCGCCTCGTCGGCGGCGGGCGCCTCCGTAGTGCGCTCGCTCTGGCAGGACTTCCTCAAGCGCCGCTACGGGCAGGCGCTCGCCATGAACCGTGCGCACGGCACGCGCTGGTCATCATTCGCGGCCGTGTCGCTCCCCGACGGGGCGCCGAAGAGGAACGCGCCGCTAAACGACTGGCAGCAGTTCACGGGCGTCGTGTTGCAGATGCACAGGACGGCGCACCGCTTCACGGTGCTCCTGCCGATGCCGCGAGCCTTCTACGAGGACGCGCGGGCGCACAAGGAGCGCCGCGCGTTAGCCGAGAGGGTCACGAACCTCGAGAAGCCGCCGCACACGGCCTTCGACGTGAAGTTCTACTGGGACGCCTTCCGGCTGGGCGAGGCCCGGCTCGGCTCGGGGACGTTCATTGACGCGGGCAGCCGCGCCCCGCAACTCATACAGCCCGCAGTCCTCGGCCGCACCTACGTCGCGGAGAGCTACCTCGCGCCGTCTCACCCTCAGTCGGTCGCAGACCGCAGAGTGCTCGGGCGAGACGAATTGGGCGCGGGGAGCCAACCTTCGGAGAGGAGCAACCGCCATGGAACCGTTTAAGCCGCGCGTGACCGCCAGGGACGCCGCGCCCGACCCCTCCAAGCACGTCAAGTACACCGTCGGGATGGTGCTCGGCGCCGACGACTTCACGCAGGAGTTCGCCTACCTCTCCGGGCGCGACCGCTGGCTCGCGCGCGACCTCATAGGTTACGGCACGGCCTGGGGGCTCAAGGTCGGCTACGAGGTCGAGGGCCAGAAGGGGCCGCGCGTCGTCGTGGAGCCGGGCGTGGCGGTGGCGCCCTCGGGGCAGCTAATCAGGGTCGCGCCCGCGCAGTGCGCGCAGCTCAACGCGTGGCTGGCCTCGAACCGCGCCGAGGCCGAGTCGCGCTTCGTCACCTCGTCGTCGCCGCCGGGGACTGCGCTCTCGCTCTACGTCGTGCTGTGCTACCGCGAATGCCCGACCGACATGGTGCCGATACCCGGCGAGCCGTGCCGCGACGAGAACGAGCTTATGGCGCCGTCGCGCCTGGCGGACGACTTCCGTTTGGAGCTTCGCTTCGAGCCGCCCGAGCAGACGGAGGAGGACGCCGTCCGCGACTTCGTCGAGTGGCTCAAAGGCATAGAGGTCGTCGAAGCGGGCGGCTCGACTCTCGAAGACTTCCTCGCCGCGGTCCGCGAGGCTTCGCACCTCTGGAAGTCGCCGCCCGACTCCCCGCCCACCGATTACATGTACGGCTCGCCGCCCGCGGGCGTCACGATACCCGCGAGCCGCGTCTGCCAGTACCTGCGCGCGGCATTCCGCGTCTGGACGACGGAGCTGCGACCGCGCTGGCGGCCCGAGTGGTTCGACTCGCACCCGTGCTGCGAGGAGCACACGCAGGACAAGGAGAAAAAGAAGCCGGAGGAGTGCGTCCTGCTCGCCGAGCTCCGCGTGCCTCTCGTCCACGACGCCATCAACGACGTGTGGAAGGTCTCCGACACGGCCGACGTTCAGATCAACGAGGAGCGCCGCCCGTACCTTTTGAGCCTCCGGATGATTCAGGAGTGGCTGCTGTGCGGCGGCGGGGCCGCGGGCATGACGCCGGCGGCCGAAGGCGGCGCCGGGGGAGGCGCGGGCTCGGGC
>DASPKR010000571.1:0-25626 GCA_035627975.1 Pyrinomonadaceae bacterium
ATCGGCTCGCTCGACGACCTTACGGCCGCCTCGATGGAGGACGTGAAGGGCTTCTTCCGCCGCTACTACGTCCCGAACAACGCGAGCCTCGTCATCGCCGGCGACTTCGACCCCTCGGAGGCGCGCCGCCTCGTAGAGAAGTACTTCGGCCCCATCCAGAAGGGCGACCCCGTTAAGCCCGTCACGGCCCCGCGCCCGAAGCTCGACCGCGAAGTCAGGGTCAACATGGAGGACCGCGTTCAGCTCCCGCGCGTGCAGTTCGTGTGGACTGCCGTCCCGGCCTTCGACCGTGACGAGGCGGCGCTCGACACGCTCGCGGAGATCCTCGGCGGCGGCAAGTCTTCGCGCCTATACAAGTCGCTCGTCTATGAGAAGCAGATAGCGCAGCAGGTATCGGCCTTCAACCCGGCCGGCGAGATAGCCGGCACCTTCCAGATAACCGTCACGGGCAAGCCCGACATTACGCCCGCCCAGCTCGAAGAGGCCGTCAAGGCCGAGCTGGCGCGCCTTAAGACCGAGCCGCCCTCGGCGCGCGAGGTCGAGCGCGCCTACAACTCGCGCGAGGCTTCCTTCATCTACGGCCTCCAGACGGTCGGCGGCTTCGGCGGCAAGGACGACCAGCTCAACGCCTACGCGACCTACCTCAAGAAGCCCGGCTACTTCGAGCAAGACCTCGCGCGCTACCGCGCCGTGCGTGTAGCCGACGTGCGCCGCGTGGCCGACCAGTACCTGACCGACAAGCGAATCGTGCTGACGGTGGTCCCGCGCGCCGCCGGCTCGGGTGGCGGCGGCGGCCCCGCGGCCGCTGCCCCGCGCGAGGCCATAGCGCCGCCCGCCGCACAGACCGCGGGCCAGCAGCAGGCCGGCGCCGCCAACGCCGCGTCGCAGACGCCCCGCACTGGCACCGCCCAGGGCGCGCAAGGGGCGCAGGGCTCTACGCCCGCCGGCACGCAGCCCGTAACGAAGACCGAGGCCGCCGCGACGCAGCCCGCAGGGGCCGCGCCGCCTACCTCCTCCGCGCCTGCTACCGCCCCGCGCACCGGCGCACAGGCAAGACAGGGCTCCGCGGCTAAGCCGAAGAAGCCGGAGCAGATCGTTGACACGTCGAAGCTGCCGAAGCCGGGGCCGAACCCGAAGTTCACGCTCCCGCCCGTGCAGCGCCGCACGCTCTCTAACGGGCTGGAAGTCCTCGTGGTCGAGCACCACGAGCTGCCGATTGTGAACCTTAACCTCGTCGTCAAGATGGGCGCGGCCGGAGACCCCGCGGATCAGGCGGGCCTCGCCTCGCTCGTCGCCGACATGCTCGACGAGGGGACTAAGACGCGCTCGGCTCTCGACATCTCAGACCAGCTCGCCTTCATCGGCGCCTCGATGGGCGTGGGCGCCGGCTGGGACTCCTCGACGGCGAGCTTGACGACGCTGACGCGCCACCTCGACCGCGCGCTCGACATCTACGCGGACGTGATTCTGAACCCGGCCTTCCCCGACAAGGAGCTTGCGCGCCTGCGCGCGACGCGCATGACCTCCTTCCGGCAGCGGCGCGACGACCCGAACCAGATAGCCGGCATCGTCTATACGTCGCTGCTCTACGGCAAGGGCCACCCCTACGGCCACCCGCTCACGGGCGACGAGGCGTCGCTTCAGGCCATCACGGGCGAGTCGGTGCGTAAGTTCTACGAGACCTTCTACCGGCCCAACAACTCCGCCCTCGTCGTCGTCGGCGACGTGAAGCCCGACGACATCACGGCCCGGCTTGAGCGCGCTTTCGGCAAGTGGGAGAAGGCGCACGTCCCCGCCGTGGACGTTTCGGCCGCCCCGCAGCCGCGCGACCGCACGCAGATCTTCGTCGTTGACCGCCCCGGCTCCGCGCAGTCGGTCATACAGATAGGCCACGTCGGCGTGCCGCGCTCGAACCCCGACTACTTCCCGCTGCTCGTCCTGAACACCATGCTCGGCGGGCAGTTCACCTCGCGCATCAACCTGAACCTTCGCGAGGAGAAGGGCTACACCTACGGCGCGCGCTCTTCGTTCGACTTCCGCCGCGGCGCCGGCCCGTTCACGGCCTCCGCGCCCGTGCAGACGGCCGTGACGAAGGAGTCGGTGATGGAGCTGATGAAGGAGCTGCGCGGCATACGCGGCGAGATACCCGTCACGCCGGCCGAGCTTGAGTACGCGAAGCAGGCGATCATACGCGGCTTCCCGCGAAGCTTCGAGACGCCGGGGCAGATAGGCGACCGCCTTGAGACGCTCGTCACTTACGACCTGCCCTCCACCTACTTCAACACCTACATCGAGCGCGTGCAGGCCGTCACGCTCGAAGACATCAACCGCGTCGCCGGCCGCTACCTGCAACCCGAACGGATGGCCGTCGTCATCGTAGGCGACCGGAAGGTCATCGAGCAGGGCCTCCGCTCGCTCGACGACCTCGGAGGCCACATAACCTTCGTTGACACAGAGGGCCGCCCGGCCGCGCAGGGCGGCTCAAGCGGCGGCGACAGCAGGTAGCAGGGCGAAGGCCGAAAAGCAAAGGAAGAGGCTGGCGGGGCCGCGCGCTCCGCCAGCCTCTTCCCTTTTACTCTTGGCTCACCTAGCGGCGCGCCTGATTGTGAAGACGACGACGAACACCTCGTCGGGGCGGCGCGTCGTGAGCGTGCCGACGACAGTAGGCTCGCCCTCGCGCGCGCTGAAGTCGGTCGTCATGCCGACGTTCTCGTACTGTATGACGGGGTAGCCGGGCGCGTCGCCGGCCGCCGGGGCGACGGCAGCCGTCTGCACGGGGACGCGCAGGGTGAAGCGGAAGCGCGGCACCTGCACGAACGTCTGCCCCGAAGCGCCTTCGGCGAGCCTCACGCCGCCGACCGAGAACTGGTAGAAGGTTGGTGCGGTCAACTGCTGCGCCTGCGACTGCGTGAGGAGTGAGGGGCCGACGCTCGACACCTCGAGCGTGTTGCCGCCGTCTTTGACCCTGTGCAGGAAGGTCGTAACGAGCCTGTGCTGCGAGTACGGGAGCGACGCCTTCAGTTGCCGCACCACGCCTTCCAGCTCGCGCGGCACCTCGCCCCTCTGCCCCTCCGCGTTCGAGGCCAGCAGCATATGTAGGTGGAGTTCAAGGTTCGTGTCGTCGCGTTTAGCCTGTGCGCCGCGCGACGGCTGAGGGGGCGAGCCCTCGTCCTGAGCGCGGGCCGGCGGCGCGAGCGCGGCGAAGAGCAGGAGCGCGGCTGCGGGCAGGACGGCGGCTCTGAGTTTTCGTGACGGCATGATCTCTCCTTCGGTGTTCGGGCGTTGAAAAAGGGAGAGCGGGGGGAGAGCCCCGCCGCGCGCCGCTTCCGGCGCCCGGCAGATGCTAACACGCCCGTCGCGTCGGTAAGTTCCGTGACCGCGTCGGGGGTACGGCTTTCGTCTTCAGTCTTCGGCCAAACTCTTCGCCAGCCGCGCGCGCGTGTATGCCACGCGGAAGCCCTGCCGTTCGAGGTTGCGGTGCGAAGTCGAGCCGGGCAGCGCGCTAACGGCGGCGAGGTCGCAGCCCGCACGGGCCGCGTGCGCGAGACGGGCGCGTATGAGCGCCGCCTGCACGCCGCGCCCTCGCATGTGCGGCAGCACGCCCGTCCCCGAGAGCGCCGCCGCTTCCCCGTCTAAGCGCAGGAAGCCGCCGCCAGCGACGCGCCCCTCGACTTCTGCGATGAAGCAGACGCCGCCGCGCACGGCGAGCGTGGCGCGGAAGATTTCGAGGAACGCGGGCGTCACCTCCCGGCCGCTCAGGGCGAAGCTCTCCGCCACGGTGCGCGCCCAGAGCCCGCCTTCGTGCTCGCCCGCGACGCGAACGCTCACGCCGTCGGGCTCTGCCGCCAGCGGCGGGCGCGTGCCGAGCGGCAGAAACAGCTTGTCGGTCAGCTCCGTCAGCCTGTAGCCGCGCGAGACGAGCAGGCCCAACAGCGTGAAGTCCGCGAGCGGGCAGAATTCGACGCTCGCCGTCTCGGCGCCGCGCGCGCGGAAAAACTCTTCCATCCTTTCGGCCTCGGCGCGGAAGAACTCCTCGGGCTCTTCCGGCTCGGCCGCGGGGCCGAGCCCGAGCCCCACGGCGTGCGTGAGCGGCGAGCTTACGCCCGCGAGGACCGCGCGCCCGCCCGCGACAGCGAGCACCGACGCGCCCGCCTCCGGAAAGAGCCGCGCGTGCGCCGCCGCGTACTCCTCGCCCGCACGCGCGTCCGCCCCTTCGAGCCTGCGCGCGAGCGCGATGTCAATGAGTGGCTCCATCAGTCTTTTACGGGGCGGGCTTCGGGAGGCACGGTGTCAGGAATCTTCGGCGGGCGCCGAGATGCCCGCCGTATTCATAAGGACGACGCGCCAGCCGTCCGGGTCTTCGTAGGTGAGGCCGCGCCCGGCCCAGTAAGGGTTCTCGGGCTCGACGGGCGCGTGGCCGCGCTCTCCGAGGCGGCGCCGCGCTCTCTCGAAGGCCGCGGCGTCTGGAATGTAGAGCACGAGCAGGTTGTCGCGCGAAGGCGCGGGGCAGTCGCTCCCGTCTTGGTGGCTGGTGAACTCCAGATGATAGGCGGCGCCGGGAAGCCCCAGCATGACGCCGTCGTAGCCGGCGTGGCCGCGGAACTCGCCTACCTGCCGAAGGCCGAGCGCGTCGCGGTAAAAGCGCACGACCTCGGCGAGCCTCGCCGTCGGCCGCGCCACCCTCACCTGCGCGACCGGAAAGTCATCGGGCCACTCGTCGCTCTTACCTTTCACCGTCGCTTGTCCGTCTTGTTGAAGGCACGTGTGACGCGCTTGACGCGCGCCCTCTCCTCCTGCGACTTGCGCTGATCCTGCTTGATGGCGACCTGGCGCATCTCGGCCTGCATCTTGCGGTAGCTGGCGAAGCGTTCTGGGTCTAGCTCGCCCGCCTCTAGCGCCTCGCGCACGGCGCAGCCCGGCTCGCCCTCGTGGCGGCAGTCGGTGAAGCGGCAGCGCGAGGCCGCCTCCCCCACGTCCTCGAAGGTCTCGCGAAGGCCGCGCTCGCTCACGAGCAGTTGGAGCTCGCGCATGCCCGGCGTGTCCAGGAGCAGGCCGCCGCGCGGGAGCAGGAACAGCTCGCGGTGCGTCGTCGTGTGCTTGCCGCGGGCGTCGTGCAGGCGCACCTCCTGCGTGCGCTGCACCTCCGAGCCCAGCAGGCGGTTGACTATCGTTGACTTGCCCACGCCCGAAGAGCCCATGAGCGCGACGGTGCGCCCGCGCCAGACGTAGGGCTCCAACTGCTCGACTCCCCGGCCGAGCTTCGCGCTCAGGAGGTGGACGGGGACGCCGGGCGCGACGCGCTCTATCTCGCGCAGCTTCTCGTCGGCGTCTTGGGCTAAGTCGGCCTTGTTTAAGACGACGACGGGCTCCGCGCCGCTCTCCCAGGCCATTATGAGGTAGCGCTCGACGCGGCGCGGGTTGAAGTCGTTGTCGAGGCCCGTGACGAGGAAGACCGTGTCAACGTTGGCGGCGACTATCTGCTCCTCGGTCTCGCGGCCCGCGGCCTTGCGCGAGAACTTGCTGCGCCGCGGCAGCACCTCGTGAATCTTCGCCTTGCCCTCGTCCGCGGTGCGGCGCAGCGCGACCCAGTCGCCCACGGCCGGCAGGTCTGCGGCCTCGCGCGCCAGGTAGCGGAGGCGCCCGGTCGGCTCGGCCCAGACCTCGCCCGACTCGGCGTAGAGCATATAGACCTTGTTGTGCTGGAGGAAGACGCGCGCCGGCTCGAAGCCTTCGCCCGCTAGCGGGGCGAACTCGGCGGCGAACCGCTCGTCCCAGCCGTAGTCTTCGAGTGTGAGCGACTGTCCCGCCGTCATTACTTCATCAGGAGGTTTATGGTGCCGCGGCAGCGCGCCGCGCCGCAGCGGCAGCGCTTCGTGTCCGGGTGGTAGGACTCTATGTAGTCGAGCGTAATCTCCTCGCCCGGCTCTATGTCGCGCAGCGCGAAGAAGATTATGTGGCCGCGTATGATGCGTATGAACGAGTTGGGCTCGCACGAGTGGTTGATGAACTGCGAGCCGTTGCCGCCGCGGCTGCCGTCAATGCCCCAGTACGAGTCAATGGCGCAGATGTGCAGCCGCTGCTTGCCGCGCATGCGCCGCGCCGCCTCGACGCGAGAGACGCGCTCGCCGACTAACTCGACTATCTTCCGCCCCTTCTTAAAGGGCGCGGTCGCGAAACAGCCCCTGCCGTCAATGCCCGACGGGCGAACCTCTATGCCGGGCGCGCTCCCACCGTTTGCTTTCGACATATTTGACAGCCGCGCCGGCCTTCAGTCGCCGCCCGCGCGCTTCACCGCTCCCTGCTCCTTCGGCCCCTCGTAACGGTAGTGGCCCGTTATCTTCCAGGAGAACAGCACGTCCTCCATCTTCGGCCCGGCGCCTATGTTGTGGACTATCAGAAGGCGGCGCGGGTCTGTGCCCGAAGGCACGTTGACGACGATGCCGATGTGCGTCAGGCCCGCGCCCAAGTCCCACGTCACTACGTCGCCCGGCTTGTAGTCGGCGGCCTCCTCCGTGACGGCGAGCGAGGCGCCCTGACGCTCGAAGAAGACCATCAGGTTCGGCACGCGCCGGTGGTCTATGTTCGTGTCCGGCTTCTTCAGGCCCCACTTGCGCGGGTAGGCGCCGAAGTTCGCCTTCATGTCCTCGTGGACTTCCTTCTGCAAATCAACGCCGACCCTGCGGTAAGAGCGTATGACCTCGTCCGTGCAGACGCCCACCTCGGCAGGCACGTCTCCGCCGGGGTAGTCAATCTTGAAGTAGGTGGGGTCGTAGCGAACCTGCTGGGTGGTGCGCTCAATCGCAGCCTCCACGAGCCGGTCGAGGAAGGCCGAGCCGCTCGACGGCCGCGGCGCCGGGGCCGCCTGCTCCTGCCTGACGGGCGCGGGCGCCGCCGTCTGCGAGACAGTCGCGCGCAGCCCGCAGCCCGCCGATAAAACGAGTGCCGATGCCGTGCAGCACCGCCAGACTTTAGACTGCCGGATTGTAGTCACCCTCTTCCTCATCCTCCGCGCACGCCGGATTATACAGCATCCACCGCCGCGCGCCCGTTAGTGCCGCCGCCGCGTGCCCCTGTTATAATTAACGCGCCATCCCGCCCGCAAACTAAGGCAGAAAGGTCTGAGTAAGATGACCGAGGACGAGAGACGGCAGAGGATGGACTTCATCATCGAGCAGCAGGCGCAATTAGCTGCCAACCAACGAAGGCAGAGGAGCGTCTTACGCACGACGCGGACAAGCGGGCGAAGGCGGCAGAAGGCATAACAGCCCTGCTCGCCGTCGCCGAAATTCACGAGCGGGAGATCATGGAGATCGGCGGGCAGATCGTGAGCGAGAGGCGCGGCGGCGCCGGCTAGAAGGGTTTTACGGCACGGGCGATGGGGGAACTGACTCACTTAACGGGGCTGACGCGCGAAGAGTTGGGGCGCTACGTCGAGGGACTGGGCGAGCCGGCGTACCGCGGCCGGCAGGTATTTGCCGCGCTGCACAGGCGGCGCCTCCGCTCGTTCGAGGAGATGACCGACCTGCCCAAAAGCTTCCGCGCGCGGCTGGCGGAGTCGGCCACGGCCTCGACCCTTAAAGTCGAGTCGCGCTACGTCGCGTCCGACGGGACGCGCCGGTATTTGATGAAGACCTCGGACGGCCTTCCCGTCGAGACCGTCTTCATCCCGGAGGAGCGGCGCGACACCATCTGCTTCTCGTCTCAGTCGGGATGCCCCTTGCAGTGCGACTTCTGCCTGACCGCGAAGCTCGGCCTCCTGCGCACGCTCGCGGCCGGCGAGATGGTCGAGCAGATAATCGTAGCCTTGAACGACGCATACGGCGTGGGCGCCAAGACGCCGCGCGGCACGAACCTCGTCGCGATGGGGGCGGGCGAGCCGTTCCTCGCCTTCGAGCCGCTGATGAAGGCGCTGCGCGTCATGGCCGACCCGGACGGCCTCTTCATAGTGCCGAACCGCGTGACGGTCTCGACCGCGGGCGTCGTCCCCAAGATAAGAGAGCTCGCGAGAGTCCCCGACCGCCCGCACCTCGCCATCTCGCTGGCCGCGCCGACGGACGAACTGCGCGACCGCCTGATGCCCATCAACAAGCGCTGGCCGCTCGAAGAGTTGCTCGCCGCCTGCAAGGAGTTCGAGCAGTCCTTGCGGCCGGGCGAGCGCTTCACCTTCGAGTACGTGATGCTCGACGGCGTCAACGACTCGGACGCGCACGCCCGACAGCTCGCGAACCTCCTCAACCGCCACCAGCTCCGCGCGAAGGTGAACCTGATACCGCACAACCCGGCCGAGGGGCTGCCCTACCGCCCTTCGCCCGAGGAGCGCGTGCAGGCTTTCAAGGCCATCCTCGAATCCAAGGGCGTCCGCGCCTTCGTGCGACGGCCTCGGGGCCGAGACATCTACGCAGCCTGCGGCCAGCTCGCGGCGCGCACTTCGGTGCCGGCCGCGGCAGACCGGCCAGTGCAGATTCAGACGTAATAAAAAAGGAACCCGACTTCAAGAGATGAGACGTAAGAATTACGCCCGACTGATGACTCTCGTTGTGCTCGTGGCCGCGCTGCTCGCGCCGCCCGCCTTCACTCGCACGTCCGCCGCGCCGCTTCAGGCCGGCAACATCGGCATCAACGGCTTCTTTTCGGTTGACCCGGCGCAGCAGGGCAGCACGTTCCAGGCGGCCGTCGTGCTCGACATCCCGCGCGGGCTGCACGTCAACGCGAACAAGCCGCTCGGCAAGTACGCCGTGCCGACGACCGTGAAGATAGACGCGCCGCGCGGCTTTAAGATCACGCCCGTCACGTACCCGCGCGGCTCGGTGCGCACGTTCCGCTTCGGCGGGGCCGAGGCCGAGCGCCTGGCCGTGTATGAGGGGCTCGCCGTCGTGCGCTTCAACGTGAGCGTGCCTGCGAACCACGAGATTGGCGTGGCGCGCGTGCGCGCGACCGTGCGCTACCAGAGCTGCACGGACGAGGTCTGCTTCCCCCCCGCGACGCGCGAGATAGTGCTCCCCATCGCGATCGTCCCGGCGGGGACGCCCGTCAACCGCATCAACCACCGCTACTTCGGCGGCGGCGGCCGCAGGAGAAGGTGAGACAATTGCGGGTTGTGGATTTCGGATTGCAGATTAGAAGGAACTATCTTGTGAATCCGCGATCCCTATGATGGAGAGTAGCCGCCCCGTCCTGCCGTGTAGTTTTTTGTCGCGGCGGTAGGAGAAGAATAGGTCGGGCCGGCAGATGGTGCAGAGCGGCAGCACGTGCACGCGCGACGGCAGGACGCCCGCGCCCGCTAGCTGTTCGCGGTTCGCTCTTTGAAGGTCAATCAGCGCGCGGCCCTCGCTAGTGGGCGTTAGCAACGATTCGGCGTAGTCGAACTCGCCGCGGAACGCATCCGTCACTTCGGGGCCGACCTCGTAGCAACAGCCGAGCGCGGCGGGGCCTACGGCGGCGCGCACGTCCTGTGGCCTGGCCCCGAACTCATCGCGCATCGTCGCGAGCGCGCGCTCAACGATGCGCGCGAGCGTGCCGCGCCACCCGGCGTGCACGGCGGCGCAGGCGCGCGCGCGTGGGTCTGCGAGGAGGACGGGGACGCAGTCGGCGGTCTTGACGCCGAGCAGCACGCCGGGCTCGCGCGTGGCGAGCGCGTCGCAGCGCTCCTGCTCGGGCGCGGGGCCGTCCGAGCCCCGCACGACGCGCACGTCTGCGCCGTGAACCTGCCAGCAGCCGGCGAACGACCAGCCGCCGCCGAGCAGGCTGAAGAAGCGGCGGCGGTTCTCGCGTATGTTCTCGGCCGAGTCTTGGTCGAAGCCCGCGAGGTTAAGCGACTCGGAGGGGAAGGGGCTCACGCCGCCCGCGCGGGTCGAGAAGGCGTTCGGGAAGCCGTCGCGCTCAAGCGGCTCGCACACGACGGCGCGCACGCCGCCCTCGCCTTCGCGCCACGCGAAGCCGGCCCCGGCCAACATTTCGGTCTCGGAAGTGATCGTCTCCATCGGCATAGACATTATCGAAATCGGGCGCGTGCGTGAAGTGCTGGCGCGCACGCCGCGCTTCCGCCAGCGCGTCTTCACCGAAGCCGAGCGCGGCTACTGCGACTCGCGCGGCGTCGCCTCCGTTCAGCACTACGCCGCGCGCTTCGCCGCGAAGGAGGCGGCCTTCAAGGCGCTGCGGACGGGCTGGGCCGGCGGCGTCTCGTGGCACGAGGCCGAAGTCACTTCCGAAGAGTCGGGCGCGCCCGCCCTCGTCCTGCACGGCCGCGCGCGAGAGCTGTTCGACGCGACGGGCGCCACCCACGCGCACCTCACCATCTCACACACCACTCAGCACGCCGTCGCGCAGGTCGTCTTCGAGAGGCGCTCTTAACGAAAACGGCGCCGCAATCTAATCCTGAAAATCGTTCGTGAGGACGGGGCGGCCGTCGCGCTTTATCTCGACGCGCGTCGCGGCCCGGATGGGCTCAGTGGGGGCTTCGTAGCGCGCGGCGTCTCGGCGGGCGACTAAGGCCGCCGCGGTCGGCGCTGCGGGCTCGACCGTTTCGAGCGAGGCGAGCGTGACGAGCGGCTCGGCGTGCAGCATGCATTCGTAGCGCGGGGCTAGGGCGGGCGCAAGGGCCACGCTCTCGCGCCGCGGGCACGCCGGGCCCGCGAGCGCGCCCGTCTCGGCGTCAACCTCGACGGTAACGACGCCCTGCGGCCTCTCGAAGTGCTCGCCGCCGAGCTCGGGCCTCAGCTCGACCGCGCGACGCACGAACTCGACCCATGCGGGGAGCGCGGACTCGGCGCCCGTCAGCCCCAACTCCTCGCCGTCGTCAAACCCGACCCATACGACGCACACCAGGTTCGGCGTGTAGCCGGCGAACCAACCGTCGCGCGCCGTGCCGGTCTTCCCCGCAAGCGCCACGCCCCCGGCCGCCCCGCGCGCGGCGCGCGCAGTCCCGCGAGTGACGACGCCCGCCAGCATGTCCGTGAGCATGTAGCTCGTCGAAGGCTTCAAGACCTGTTCGGATCGCGGCGCGTCGTCGAAGGCGGCGTCGCGGCCGTCGCCCTCTACGCGCAGGAGCGGCGTGGGCCGGGCGACGCGGCCGCCGCGCGCGAAGGCCGTGTACGCGGCGGCGACTTCGAGCGGGGTCGCCTCCGCCGCGCCGAGCGCGAGCGAGGGGTACGGGGCGGCCTTCGGGAGCCCGAGCCGTTCGGCGAGCGAGGCGACGCGGTCGAGCCCGGTTCTCAAAGCCACGTCCACGGTCACGACGTTGAGCGAGCGCGCGAGCGCCTCTCTGAGCGTCACGTCGCGGCGCGAGTATGCGCCGCCGTAGTTCGCCGGGCGGTAGCGCGAGCGCAGGTCGTAGGTGAAATCGCGCGGCGCGTCGAGCGAGACGGAGAGCGGCGAGATGCCGGCCTCCATCGCCGCGGCATAGACGACGGGCTTGAAGACGGAGCCGGGCTGGCGCCGGGCGTCGGTCGCGCGGTTGAGCTGCGACTCGGCGTAGGAGTTGCCGCCCACCAACGCGAGCACGCGGCCCGTCCGCGGGTCGAGCGCGACGAGCGCGGCCTCGGGGCGCCTGCGCCCCTTGAAAACTTTTTCTAGCCGCGAGACTTGTTTCGCCACCGCCTCCTCCGCGGCGCGCTGCAAGTCCAAATCAATCGTCGTATAGACGCGCAGCCCCCCCGCCTCGCCCTCGCGCGCGCGCTCCTCGACGGCGCGGTTCACGTAGTCTATGAAGTGGGAGGCCGAGGCGTCGGCGCGCTCCAAGGGGGCGACGGCGACGGGCTCGGCCGCGGCCGAGCGCTCCTCGTCTTCCGTTATCCAGCCGTCGCGGCGCATGGCGGCGAGCACGGTCGCGCGCCGCAGCCTCGCGGCGTCGGCGTGTCGGTCGGGCGCGTAGCGGCCGGGGCTCTGTATCATCCCGGCTATGGTCGCGGACTCGGCGAGCGTGAGGTCTTTCAGCTCCTTGCCGAAGAAGACGCGCGCCGCCTGCCGCACGCCGCGGACTGCTATCGAGCCGCGCCGACCCAGGTATATCTCGTTGCAGTAGAGCGCGAATATGTCCCGCTTGCCGATGCGGCGCTCGATGACGGCGGCGAGCGCCGCCTCCTGGAACTTGCGCCGGAGCGTGCGCTCGCTTGTGAGGTACGTGTTCTTCGCTAGCTGCTGCGTGATGGTAGAGCCGCCCTGCTTCAAGTCCTGGTTCTCGTAGCCCCAGCTCAGCGCCGCGCGCGCGACGGCGCGCAGGTCAACCGCGCCGTGCTCGAAGAAGCGACGGTCTTCGACGGAGAGGATGGCGCGCGCAAGCGTCGCGGGTATGTCTTCGTAGGAGAGAGCGTCGCGCCCGCCGGTCTTGACGCCGGCCTCGTGCGTGAGCGGCTCGGGCTCAAGGGTGTAGGAGTCAACCGTCTCGCCGTCGGCGCGCAACGAGGCGACGCGGCCGCGGCCGTCGAACTCGACGCGCACCGTGCGGAAGCCCTGCGCCGCTGCGAACGCGCCGGCCTCGCCCGGCCAAATCTCGACGGCGCCGGGCTCGACCCTGAAGCGGCCGTTCCACACTCGGCTCGCCTCGCCCTCGACGTAGCCTGCGCGCCGAAGCGACTCGGCGAGTCGTTCGGGCGTGAGCGCGTGGCCGGCGCGCAGCGTGCGCGGCGCCGCGTAGAGCCCGGCTCGGCTCGAAAGGTAGCCGGAGGCCAGGCGCTCGTCCACTATGCCCGAGTAGTGCCAGTAAAGATAAGCGAAAGAGCCAGCCGTGAGGACGGTGATTACGACGACGAGGGCGCAGACGGCGCCGAGAGCGCGCCTGAGGAGCCGCGGGCGGCGCCGCCGCTCGGGCTCGACGAAGACGCCGCCGCGCTCTCGTTTGTTGCTCGCTTCCGCCATCGTTTCGCCGCGCCGGCCGGCCACACTTCTGCCCGCGAAGGCGCACGCGTGCGCCCCCCGAGACGGGCCGGCCGGGTCTCACTTCCGTATGTCACAAGTAAACGACTAATCGGCGCGCGTTTCTTATACGCCGCGATGCCCTCGGGAAAGGGAGAGGAGGGCTGCTAAGAGTTTCCGCGTCAGCCCATCATCTGCGAGACGGCCGCGACCGAGATAGCCAGCGTCACCATCATCATGATGATCGCCAGCAGTTGCATAAGGTTGCTGAATATCTCCTTCACCTCCGGCGTCCCCCCTTGCACCGTAGATTCCCGCTCAGAGACGACCAAAGCAACGACCATGCCGACCCCGGCCGCGCGCACGGGCGATTCCCTCACCCCGTCGAAACTGCGAGCAAACGAACCGTTACGGCCCCTGAGGCCGCGCGCGCCAGGGCGAGGAGCGGGGCAGAGCGAGCACGGCTCGCTTGCTTTTCGTACAAACGAAGCGGCGTAAGCGCGCCGCCGCGCGTTCGGAAATAAGCCGGCTCAGTCTTTGACTGGCTGCCTCGCGCGGCCACGCCGGAAAGGCAGGAGGGCGGGAGTGTCGGAGGGTTGCGGCTCCAGAAGCTCTTTGATGTGAGGGACGGCGGCGCGCGCGGCATCTTCGCCGGCCGCTATCAGTTCGTCGGCGCGGCCCATCTCGTCCCAGCGTATGTGGCCGACGCGCGGGCTTATGCAAACGTCCGCGAGCTGGCGCTGGTGCTCTGTGGCCGTGCGCTGCACGACGAGCATGGATTGCAGCAGGACTCCTATCGCCGAGGTCGGCGGGCCGAGGAACTTCGCGCCCTCGGCGTTCACATCCACGGCGATCACGACTTCGGCGCCGAGCGCTCGCGCGACCGAAGTGGGGAGGTTGGCGACGAGGCCGCCGTCAACGAGCTGACGCCCTTCCGAGTCAACGACGGGGACGTACCAGCCCGGCACCGCGCAGCTCGCGCGTATGGCGAATGCCAGGTCGCCCTCGTCGCGCATGACGACCGCCGCGCCCGTCAGCAGGTCGGTCGCGACGGCCGCGAAGGGCATCGGCAGCTCCTCGAACCGCGTGACGGGGAAGCGCTCTCGTATGTACTCCTCCATGCGCGCGTTCGTCTGGACGCCGAGGCGCGAGAGCGTCACGCGCCCCATGTCGCGCCAGCGCATGCCGCGCGCTACCTCGGTTATCTCCGGGAGGCTCATCCCGGCCGCGAAGGCGCCGCCCGCCACCGCGCCCGCGCTCGTCCCGGCCACGCAGTCGACTTCGATGCCGTGCTCGGCGAAGACCTTCAGGACGCCGACGTGCGCCATGCCGCGCGCCGCCCCGCCCGAGAGGGCGAGCCCGAGCCGCGGCCGCGTCTTCCGCCTTGTTAGCCTACGCCACATGGCGCCTTCAGTCTGCCACAACGGCGCGCGGATTTGTACAGAGAAGTTGGGGGAGCGCCGGGAGCCTACTCGACGTCGAACTCGACCTGCCGCGTCGCGCTCTGGCGCGTGGCGCTGTCGGTGATGGTCACGGCCAGCTCGTAGCGGCCCGGCGCCAGCGACTTGAGCGGGAACGACCCGCCGTAGGGGATACGTCGCGGGTCTTCGACGCCCTCCACGGAGACCGTCTGCCGCGGTATGTCGAGCGCGGGCCGCCCGCCGCGCGTGACGCGTATCTCCGCGGTGAGGGCGGAGGGCGGCGCTGCGCGGCCCGCGTTATAGACGAACAA
Source organism: Pyrinomonadaceae bacterium (assembly GCA_035627975.1). Lineage (GTDB taxonomy): Bacteria > Acidobacteriota > Blastocatellia > Pyrinomonadales > Pyrinomonadaceae > QHXN01. The sequence continues at coordinate 14,582 of DASPKR010000571.1, forward strand.
CATTAAGCTCAGGCGGGACCCGCGGCGGAAGCGCCGGTCAACGCTGAACTGCATCTGCGGCGCGTCGGCCGGCGGCGCGGCGCCGGGGCGGTCGGCCGCCACGACCTCGCCGCCCAGCATGAGGCTGCTCAGCGTCAGGCGGCCGGCCGAAAGGTCCGGTATCTCGACCCATTCGAGCGCGCGGCCGGCGCGGCCGCCCCTCTCGTCGAGCGCCGCGACGCGAACCTGATACAGCCCGGGCTTAAGCGCCGCGCGGTAGTTGTAGATTACGCTCGACGGCCCGCCCGGCGCGCCCGTCGGCTCGACGCTGAGCCGGGTCTTGAAGCTGGAGACGGACTTGCCCGTGTCGTCGAAGACGACGCCCGCGAGGCCCACGGCCGCGGGCGAGCGGCCGTCCGCGCCGTGGGCTAGTGGCTCGACCGTCACCTGCGTCGAGGCCGTCAGCACCGCGCCGTTGCCGGGGGTGTCGAGGTAGCTGACGGCGAGCCGCGTGGGCAGCGCCCCCCCCGCGAAATTCTTCGAAGCGGCTTCGACGATTGATTGCGGGCCGCCTCTTTCCGCCCCCGCGGGCGTGGCGCCGCGCTCTTCCCTCCCCGAGGCTTCCGTTGCGCTTTGTGCCAAACAGCCTACGTCCGCGCCGGGGCAGCCGAGCGAGACGCGCGCCCTGAGGTCGGGGCGGCCCGCAATGTTGACGGTTACGTGCCTGAGCTTTTCCGCCCGCGGCCTGCCGCCTTCCGGCCGCCACGCGAGCAGGTAGTAGTTGAAAGCTTCCCCGAGCGCCTCGGCGCCGGCCGCGGCCAGCCGGTCTGCGCCGAAGAGGGCGCGCCCCCCCGTGCTCTCCGCGAGGGCTTCGAGCGCCGAGCGCGACTCGGCCATCTCGTCGCCGCTGAACTTGTCGTAGCGGCCCAGCGAATCGAGGCGCATCCGGCTGTCGACGGCTTGCGGCGCGAACGAGCGCGCGTCGAGCGCGTAGATGACGGCGCCGGCGCCCGCCGCCGCCCCCGACAACTGCCGCACCCTTTCGGCAGCGCCGCCGTGCACGAAGAAGCCTTCGGAGACGAAGAGGACCAGCTTCCGGCCCGGCAGCCGGGCCGACGAGCGCAGGAAATCTTCGAGCGACGCGAGCGAGGCCGAGGTGCGCGCCGAGGCGCGCGCCAGTATGGCCTCGGCGCGCTGCATGACCACGCGGGCGGCCTGGTCGCTCTCGGAGCCGACCATGAAGCCGGGGCCTTTGCCGCCGTACTTGGGCAGCGCGTAGGTGAACTGCAAAGACCTCAGCAGCTCGTTCGTGTAGTAGTCGAGCGCGCCCCTGTCGCCACGCGCTATGCGGAGCGCGACGTGCTCCGTCATGGGCGGGCTCCCGGCGTCGCCCGCGGCCGGGGGCTGGTAAGTCAGCCGCCCGGCCGCCGCCCGCGTGACAGACCTGTTGTCTGTGAACTGCTGAAGGAAGCCCACCTGCCCCGACGCGGAGACGACGGCCACCTGATCGCCGCGCCGCAGGCCGCCTTCGACGAACTCGGGGACGGCCCCGCGCAGGTGCTCGACGCTCGCGGCCGAGAGGTGCAGGTCGTCGACGAAAATTATGACGTTGCGGCCCGCGGCGGCGCCCGACACCCGCTCGAAGAAGGAGACGGCGGCGGGACGGCCGTCGACGCGAAGCTCGAACTGCTCGGGCCGCAGGCCCTCGACCGGCCTGCCCTCGCGGTCGAGCACGGTCACGCCCGCCTGCGCCAGCTCGGCGCTGACGCGCACCACGTCCTCCGCATCCTGCGCCTGCCGGCCGCCGCCGCCGGTGGTACCCTGGCCCGCCAGGTCGGGCGGGAAGAGCGCGAGGAGGAAGAGGAAGGGTGCGGCGCAGAAGAAGCGAGCGCCGGGGCGGGGCTTGAATGGTCGCATGGCGTTGGCCTCCTGAAGGGTTTCGTGCTCTAACCTCTGGCCGCCCGTGTTGCGGGCCGCGCGGGGCGGAACTAAAATACCGACCGCGCCGGGGCCGCTTTGAAGGCGGGGGCGCTGTTTCCCGTTCTGATGCGAGCCGGTGGATTGGCGACGAGAACGGTCGGCTAATTTATCGCTCATAAAACCCTCAAAGAGTTCTCAAAGCACGATGTTCAAGCAAGGCGAGCGCTCTTACGTCTTCGGCCCGTTCCGCCTCGACACGTCGGAGAAGATGCTCCTGCGCGAGGGGAGGCCGGTCCCGCTAACGCCGAAGGCCTTCGAGATACTCGCCGCGCTCGTCCGGCGCGGCGGCCACCTGGTAGACAAGGACGAGCTGCTCAAGGCGGTCTGGCCCGACAGCTTCGTGGAGGACAGCAGCCTCACGCAGAACATCTACGTGCTGCGCAAGGCCCTGGGTGACGACGCGGAAGAGCACCGCTACATCGAGACGGTGCCGCGCCGCGGCTACCGCTTCGTGGCCGACGTGGAAGAAGTCTCGGCCGGGCCGCCGCCAGGCGGGAGCGAGGGGCGCGCCGGGGCCGCGCGCGCCGGAGAGGGTCCCGCGCCCGGAGCACTCGACGCGACGGGCGCCGTAGCGTCGCCGCCGCGGCCGGGCCGTCAGCCTGGGCGCTCGTCGCTCGTCGCGGCGCTCCTGCTTCTGCTGCTGGCTTCGGCGGCAGTCTCTTACCTGCTCATCTCGAGACAGCCCGCCCGCGGGGGGCGCCCGCCCCGGAAGGTCGAGTCGCTCGCCGTTCTGCCCTTCAACTCCCTCAGCCGGCGGGACGAGGAGGAGGCGCTCGGCGCCGGCATGGCCGACGCAATCATAGTCAGGCTCGGCGGCACGGGGCGCCTCTCAGTGCCGCCGACCGGCGCCGTCTATAAGTACGCGGGCCGCGAGCAGGGCGCCGCGGCCGCGCGCGAGCTGGGCGTCGACGCCGTGCTCACCGGCGCCGTCCAGCGCTCCGAGGGCCGCGTGCGCGTCACCGCGCAGCTCATAGCCGCGGGCGACGGCGCCACGCTCTGGTCGGGCGTCTTCGACGAGCAGGTCGAAGACATATTCGCCGTGCAGGACTCGATAGCCGAGCAGATGCTCGCAGAGCTCTCGCCCCACCTGACGGGCGGCAGCGGCGAGGCGACGGCCGCGAGGCGCCGCCGTCACTCGCGCGACCCCGAAGCCTACCAGCACTACCTGACCGGGCTTTACTTCTGGAACAAGAGCACGAAGGAGGGTTTCTATAAGGCGGCGGAGTACTTCCGGAGGGCCATAGAGGAGGACCCCGAGTACGCGCTCGCGCACGGCGCGCTGGCCGACACCTACGTCATGATAGCCGTCTATAAGTACGACCGCTCGCCGCCGCGCGAGATTTACGGCAAGGCGAGGGCGGCGGCCGCGCGCGCGCTCGAGCTGGACGACACGGTCGTCGAGGCGCACGCCGCGATGTCGAAGGTCCTGGCCTTCTACGACAAGGACTACGCAGGGGCCGAGAGGGAGTTGAAGCGGGCCATAGAGCTCGACCCGAACCACGCCTCGGCGCGCCTGCGCTACGCGTGGCTGCTGCTGGTGACGGGCAGGCTCGAGGAGGGCGTGCGCGAGATGAGCCGCGCGCAGCAGCTCGACCCGCTCTCGCCCATCACGAACATAACGCTCGGCCAGTTCTACGTCTTCGCCGGCCGCCACGACGACGCACTGCGCTTCGGCCGCCGCGCCGTCGAGCTCGACCCGAACAACTCGAACGCGCACCTCGCGCTCGGCTACGCCTACGAGGAGCAGGGCATGTTCGCCGAGGCCATAGCCGAGTACGAGTCGGCGAGCGCCATCGAGGAGGGCAGCGGCGTGACCTACGGGCTCGAGGGGCTGTGCCACGCCTACGCCGCGTCGGGCCGGCGCGAGGAAGCGCTCCGAGTCCTTTCCCGGCTCGAGGGGCCTTCGATGGCCGGCAGCGTCAGCCCGTACAACGTGGCGCTAATCAACTCCGCCCTCGGGCGCAAAGACCTGGCCTTCGAGTGGCTGGAGAGGGCCGCGGCCGTCGACGACCTTCACCCCGCCTTCCTCCGCTACGACCCGCAGCTACAGCCCCTCAAGGCAGACCCGAGGTTCACAGACATCCTGCGCCGGCATAAACTCGACATCTCTCCCGGCTGACCGGCTGAGAAAAGGCGTGAGGCGGCCGAGGTGATCCCTCGCCTCGGCCGCCTCACGCCCCCGCCTTCTGCCGCCGGCTCAGTCCAGGATAGTTATCTCGGCCGCGGAGCGCGCCTCCTCCAGAAACTCGTCCGTTCCCGACTCTATCTTGGCCTCCATCAGCTCCGACTGAATCTCATTGTAAGCGTCTTCGAGCTTCGGGACGACGACGCCGGGCGCCTGCCTGCGCCGGCGGGGGACGTAAACGTCGCGGTAATACTCGGCCACCTCCTGCGGCGTCACGACGGTGAAGGAGCGGAACCGGAAGTCGAGATACTTGCTTATGCGCACGCGCTCCTGGACTATCTCGCGCAGTTGCGTCGAGTCCTCGCCCAAGCCGACGCGCGCGAGCCGCGCGTAAAACTCTGACTGCGACGGGAAGAGGCCGATTAGCCGCTTCAGCTCGGCCGCTATCTCCTCCGAGGTCGGCGCGACCGACGGGAGCTTCTCCGCCTCCTGCGAGATGAGCCGCTGGTCTATGAGCAGATCGAGAGCGCGCCGCAAGTCCTCCTCGCGCGGGCTCTCGATAGGCACGCCGGGCTGTAAAGCGAGCTGCCAGAGCAGGTCTGTGTGCGTGATGAGTTCCCTGCCGTTGACGACGGCGACCATCTTGTCAACCACCTCCGCGCCCGTGCGCGGCGCCTGCTGCGACTGCGCGCGCGCGGCCGGCGCGAGCAGGGCTAACGAAATCAGTAACAGCGTTCTTCTCATAAAGCCTCAGGCCCTCCCGCGTCGCCCGATGCGGCGCGCAACAGCGACGCCTATCCGCCAGAGCCCGAAGGCCGCCAGCGCGAAGAGGAAGTGGTGAATCGCAAGCACGTAGCGGTACTCGGTGTGTAGCGCCGACTGCACGCAGAAGTAGTAGGCCGGAAAGGTCATCAGCACGACGAGCGCGGCGCGCCTCCCTTCGGCCGCGGCGAACGCGAGCCCCGCGAGCGCGAGCGGCAGCATGACGGCCGTGACGAAAAGCTTCTGCGCCGCGGCGACGAACACGCGCGCCGGCCGCGCCCATAGGAGCGAGGCCGGGCCGAGCTTGAAGAGCCCCGCGCGCGCTATGTGGACGACGGGGCCGGGCGGCTCGGACGGCGCGTTCGAGAAGACTAGCCGCACGCGCCCCGCGCCCGCGCTCACGAACGGCAGGCGCGCGAGCTGCGGCCCCGGATTGACTTCGCCCGCCTCGATAATCGTCGAGGCGAGCACAGCGCCCGTCTCCGCGTCAGCCGCGGCCAGCGTCATGCGCCCGCGCTCGACCGCGAGCGGGACTTCGAAGAGGTAGTCGGTGCCGGCCTCGACCTCCGCGGCCGGGAGGGCGAGCTGCGGGCCGTCCTTCGACTCGTCGCCCGTCAAAATTACCTCGCCCGGAGAGCCGGGCGCGTAGGCCGAGCGGGCGCGCGGCGAAAGAGCTTGCGCCCCCTCGGCCAGCTCGACGGCCGAGACAGACCAGACGCGCTCCGCGCCCCGGCCCGCCTCCATCCCGCTCGTCACCTGCGGGCGCGGCGAGATTGTCCGCGCTCGCTCGAGCCTCAGCATCGAGAGGGCGCGCCGCGCCATCACCGAGGCGAACCAGAAGGGGTTGCGACTTACGACCTGCCACGCGCGCGCGAGCCGTGCGCGGTCGCGGCGGACTGCGTCGGGGCCGAAGAGCGACTCGAGGTATTCGGGCCTGCCCTCGCGCTCGGCCTCCTGCCGCATGATGCCGAGGTCTGTCGCGGGAATCCCGAAGCGGCCTTCTGCGTCATAGTCCGCTATGCCCTCGAGCGCGGTCTGCCCGGCGCCGAGCGAGACGGGGATGAAGGCGCCGAAGACGACTGCGTTTCGTAAGGTGAGCGGCGCGACGACGAGCGCGGCGCCGGCGATCACGAGCAGGGCATAGCGCGCGCGCCTCTCCTTGTCGAAGAGCAGGAGCGCGGCGGCGCCGAGGAAGGGCGCGGCGAGGAGCGCGTTCGCCCTCAGCCAGCAGGAGAGGCCGACGAGCGCGCCCGCCGCGAACAGGAGCCACGGGCGCTCGCGTCTCGCGGCGAGCGCGAGGCAGTAGGCGGCGGCGACAAGAGGCAGCACTGCGAGCGTGTCCGGCAAAAGCAGCACGGAGTTCCAGGCGAACTGCGGCGAGAGCGCGGCAAAGAGGCCGGCGAGCAGGCCAGCAGCCCGCGACAGAAGCTCCGAGGCGAGCAGGAGTGTCAGGACGGCGGCGAGCGAGTCGGCCGCGATTTGCAGGAGGCGCGCGCGCGAGTCGGTCTGGCCGAGGAGGGCGAGCACGAGCGGGTAGCCGGGCGGATGGCCGAGCGTGTCGGGGTCTGCCGCTGGCGACGCGGGACTGAAGAAGCCCGCCGGGCCGCTCGCGGCCAGCAGCCGCGCCATGTGCCTGTAGTTCTCTGTGACGGCCGTCTGCACTCTGCCTGCTTCGAGCCGCGCGTCCTGCCACATGAGGAGGCGGACGCCGAAGGCGACGAGGAAGACGAGAGCCGCGCTGATTAGAAGTCGGGAGTTGGAGAGCGCGGGCGCGGCGACCGTCGGCTTCGTCCCGGCTTGCTTGTCCCGCGCGTTCGGGCTCACCGCAGAGGCGCAAAGGGCGCGGAGGGGGCGCGGAGAGAAGCGCTCAGCCCTCCGCGCCTCCTCCGCGAACTCTACGCCTCTGCGGTGAATCACGCCCTCCATAGGCTCAGCCTAGAACGTCTGCCCGAAGCGGAAGTGAATCTGCGCGTTGCGCAGGCGGTGGACGGCCGTGCCGCCGCCGAACTGCGGTATCAGGAACTCGGGCGGGTTAAGCAGGTAGCCGTAGTCAACGCCGAGCGAGCCGATGGGCGTCTTGAGCCGGAGGCCCAAGCCGACGGTGTGCGTCCACTTCTGCCGCAGGTTCGGGTCGCGGCCTGGGTCGCTCGCGCGCCCGAAGAGGTCGCCCACGCGCTCGAAGACGTTGCCGCCGTCGTAGAACGGCACGGCCTGTATGTCGCGCGTTATCGGCACCCTCGCCTCGAGGTTCAATATCGCCATAGCGTTCCCGCCTATCGGCACAGTGAAGGGGTTCAGGGTCACGGGCTCGCCCTTCTCGTTACGGAACGTGCCGCAGGGCGGGAGCGGGCCGAAGGGCGAGTCGGGGGCGGCGCCTCCGGGGACGGGGCCGAAGGTGCAGAAGGGCGCGACGACGCGCGGCCCCGCCTCCTCGTAGCTGAAGCCGCGCAGGGTCGTCGAGCCGCCCGTGAAGAAGCGCTCGCTGATGGGGAGGCGCAGGTCTGCGTCGTCTATGCGGCCGTTGTCGTTGCGGTCGGTCGGGCTGAATATCTTCGCGAGGCCGAACTGCGCGCTCGCCGCGAGCACCGTGTTGCGGAAGGCCGGCAGCAGCTTGTAGCGGCGGTAGCCGACGAGCAGCTTGTTGAAGGAGATGTTGCCGCCGAGCTGCTTGAGCGCGATGGCGTAGTCAACGGAGACGAACTCGCCGCGCGTCGGGTCGAACTGTCGGTCGCGCGTGTCGCGCGCGAAAGAGGCGCCGAAGCGCGACAGTCGCACGGTCTGGTCTGGCCGCAGCACGGGCGCGATCAGCAGGCTCCCGATGTTGAAGAGGCGCACGTCCTCGTAGTTGTACCGGAGGAATATGGTGCTGCGCTTGCGCACGGCCCCGGAGGCGCTCAGGTCGAGCTCGAGGTCGCGCTGTGTCTCGATGTTGAAGGTCAGGCGGTTGATGGAGGGGCCTTTGACGCCCTGGCCGAACTCGTCAATGAGGTTGCCTTCCGGGTCGAAGCGCTGGACGATGCCGTCGCTGCCGCGGTCTATGGTGGAGCGGAAGAAGCGCGTCACGGCCGTGTCGCGCTGGTACTGGATGGAGGCGGTCAGGGGCGCGAACTCGCGCTCGCCGTAGCGCCGGAAGGTCGGGTCGAAATATTCAAACCGGACTAGCTGTTGCAGGCGGCTGAAGCGCGAGCGTATGGCGCCCTGGCGGAGCTTGCCGAAGAGGTTCGTGTTGCGGAGCTCGAAGCCTCCGAGCGGCCCCGTGTCGGTCGAGAAGCCCACGATGTAGTCTGTCGTGATGCGCTTGCGCTCTTCGAGGTCAATTATCACGTCGCGGCGCTTGAAGCCGCCCTCGGTCTCGCCCGCGTCCTCCGTTCGTATGAGCACCTGCCGGAAGGCGTCCGTGGTGTTCAGCAGAATCCGCTCGCTCTCGGCCAGCTCGTCGCCGCGCAGCACCTCCTGCTCGCGCAAGGGTATTGCGTCGAGGACGGCCTGGCGGTCGGTCTGAACCAGCCCGTTGATGAAGATGCGGTTGATGAAGAACTTGTCGGACTCCGTCACGTCATAGACGAGGCGGACGCGCTCGTCTGTGCTGCCGGGCGCGGGCGGCAGGTCAACGACGGAGAGCCGCACCTCGGACTCGACGTAGCCGCTTCGGACGTAGTGGGCGCGCATGCGCTCGGCGTCGGCGCGCGCCTGCGAGCGCGAGTAGGGGCCGCCGTCAACGACGCACGCCTCGTCGGGCAGGGGGTCGGCCGGGCAGCGGGCGCCCCGGAGTTGCGCGCCCGTGTAAATCTGGTTGCCGCGCGTCTCCACTCCCGCGACGCGCGTGAGAGGCCCCTCGGTCACCTCGAAGGTGATGATGAGGTTCTCCCCTTCGAGCGAGACGCCCCGCCGGACGTTCACGGCGGCCCGGCGGTGGCCGAGGTCGCGCATGCGCGCCTCTATGGTGGCGCGGTCGCGGTCGAGCGCGTCCTCGCTCGTGTAGCCGCGGCCGTAGCCGAGCAGCGGGAGTATGCCGAGGATGTTGGCCTCGCGCGTGCGCAGGTCGTCCTCCACGTCGGCGATTGCGAGCTTCTCAGTCCCCTCTATGCGGACGTCGGTGAGCTTGAAGCGGCGGCCGCGCTCGACGTTGTAGGCGATGGTGACGTTGCGCTCGTTCAGCTCGTCGAGGTTGAGCGCCTCGCAAGCGCCCAAGCCCAGACCGGCCTCGGGGGCGCCGGGCAGCGGCGGCAGGTTCGTCGGCGGCGGGGGGGCGAGCGGCGGGACGACCGAGCACGAGGCCGTCACCTCGGCGAAGAAGTAGCCCTCCTCCTGAAGCCGGTTGCGCAGGCGGCGAGCGCCCTCGAAGATGGCGGAGGTCTCGATAGTCCCCTCGCGGCGGACGGGCAGGAGCTCGCGCTGCCGCTTTTCGCTCAGCTCGTAGCCCTCGATTCGCACGGCCACGCGCGGGCCGACCGTCCCCGCGACGCGGACGCTTATGCGGTTTGTGGCGGAGTCGAGGCGTATCTCCGGCTCTTCGATGCGCGGGGCGAGGCGCCCTTCGGAGATGATGGCCTGCCGCAGTTGCGAGACGGTCTCGCCGAGCGCGGCCTGCGTGAAGCGTCGGCCCGGTTGCAGGGGAAGCTCCGCGATCACGGGCGCGGGGTTAAAGCCGGCGATCTGCACGTCGAGGCGCTCGAGCAGCGTGGGCGGGCCGGGCTCCACGAGGAAGGTCACGGTCGAGCGCGTGCGCGTGGCGTCGAGGCTCTGCTCGTAGTCAACCGTGGCGCGGTAGAAGCCGCGGTCGCGCATGTAGATTTGGATGGCGTCGGCGCTCTCCTTGAGCGCCTGCTCGGTGAGGCGCTTGCCGGGGTCGAGGAGGTTCACGCGCCCGCGCAGCTCGTCCTCGGTTATCCCCGTGCCTTCGGTGACGCCCACCTCGAACTCGATGGCGGCGACTACGACCTGCGGCTTGATTATGAAGCGGACGGCCACGCGCGGACGGCCGTCTTCGCCGGCTGGGCCCGCGGCGTCCGCCGCCTCGACGCGCGCGTTCGCCACACGCCCCGTGTCGAAGAGCGCCTGCAGGGACTCGCGCACGAGCACCGCGGAGAAGCGCTGCCCGCGCGCGATGCGAACCCGCGAGCGAAGCTCGGCGAGCGCCGACTCCTCTACGGAAGCCTCCTCGACCGCGACCTCCACGCTCTCGATTGTGCGCCCCTCGAACCTGCTAAGGTCGCGCGCCGCGCGCACGTCGGCACGCGCGCCCGCCGCCGCGGCCGCCAGCACGAGTATTGCGAGAAGAACCCTTCGGACAGACACGAAGTTGTTAAGAACCCTGCTTGATTGCCGTCGAGCCCGACGCCCTCAGTAACGCTTCCTGAACCGCAGCTCGAAGTTGAAGTTGTTGCTGCGCGCGCGCAGCGTGTCGGTCGAGCCTTGCTGGTACTGCGCCACGAAGGAGAGGCGATCCGAGACGCGGTACTCGACGGCGACGACCTGGTTCGGCTCGCCCGTCACGTTCGTCGAGAAGGTGACGGCGAGGTTGCGGTTCACCTGACGGCCGACCGTGAGGCGCGCCGTGGGGCTCGCGCCGCCGCGGCCCGCGATGACGGGGTCGAACTCGAAGCGGTTAAGGCCGAACAGCTTGTCGGTCGCCTTCCGGACGGGCGCGCTTATGAGGCTCTCGGTCAGGAGGCTAGTCGCCGTCCCCAGCCCCGTCTGCGCAAGCGTCGAGACGCCCTCTGAGCCGCCCGACAGATCGCCCGTCGTTATCAGCGAGACCACGTCGGTCTGCGGCAGCGCCGGGTCGGAGCTGAGGCTCGTGACGGGCTGCGAGAGCGGCCCCGTTATCCCGGCGCGCACGCGGTAGCCGCGTATGTCGGCCTCGGCCTGTATGTTCAAGACGGGGTCGGCGTCGCGGCGCGGCGGCAGGTCAATGATGCCGCGCTGAAGCTCGAACTGCTCGTTGCGGAAGGCGAGCGTGCCGCGCGTGACCGTGATGCGCCCCGATATGAGTGGGTCGTCCACGGTGCCGCGCGCTCGAAGGCTTATCGAGCCGACCATGTCGGCTAGGTTGTTGCGCACCACCAGCGCGTCGCGCCCCTGTATGATGAGGTCGAGGGTCGTGACCGAGCCTGCGAGCAGGCCGCCGCCACCGCCACCGCCTCCCTCCGTGATGGGCGCCTCGCGCCGCTGGTCTATAAGGTCTGCGAGGTCGAGG